>CAJBJW010000387.1 GCA_903953455.1 uncultured Pseudomonadota bacterium
GCTCATGACTTTAATAATATGTTAGCTGCGATTGTTATCTATAATGAATTGAACAGATTTTTTAGTAATGATTGCCAGGATGAAAAATTAAAAGAAAAGCTGTTATTTAATGCACAGCAGGTTGATATAGTGAGTGAACGTGGTAAAAATTTAATCAAAAAAATGATGATGTATTCGCGTCAAAATTTAATCAATAAAAAAGTAGATGTTCGGCCAACAGTTGATGTCATTGATGAAGTGCTAGCGATGATTCGCCCTGCGATAACCAGCATGTTTCAAATCAATACGGATATAGATAGTGAACTTACGATTCAAATTGATTCAACGGATCTTCACCAAACGATCACTAATTTAATTATTAACGCGCGAGACGCAATGAAACAAGGCGGGGATATTGCCATTTCACTAAAGCAGGTGATAAAACATGAGTTAACATGTCATTCGTGTGCACAAACGATTGAAGGTGAGTTTATTGAACTGTGTGTTGCGGATAAAGGGACTGGTATTGAGCAAAAAGTAATTGATAATATTTTTGACCCCTTTTTCACCACAAAACCCGTTGGAGAAGGCACGGGGCTTGGGCTTTCAACTGTGAGTAAAATGGTACACGATTGTGACGGTCATATTATTGTGGATTCAAACACCACAGGAGTTAGTCGAGGTACAACCTTTAGATTGTTATTTCCGTTCAGTTAACGGTTTAAAAAAAGCTTAAAAACAGAAAGTGACTGTTTTCAGTTTATAAGAAAAAATCAATTTGATAGCCTATTATGTGCCGCTATAAAAGCACCGTAGTGATATCTTAATTGATCATGTGCATTACCGTCGGGATTATCGAGGTAGGCTTTCTCAAGTGTTCCTTGAACTAATTGCGACCATGGCGAGCTTGGAATTAAATCGTAAAGTGTTTGCCCGGCTAAACCAATCATTTTTTGTCCAATGCTATAGTGCGTTGAAGTTAGAGTAAGTCCGTAGGGATTTTCTTGGGGCATTGCTATTTGAGGAAGTGGTTCAATATCTGCCCAATTATCATCTGGAAAAATGGTGAGATCGTTGGCATCTGCAAATGAAATCAGCAGAGCAGGCGTTCCCAATATAACAATGATTAATGTGTAAAAAGCTGTTTTACCGTTAAGTGCCCAAAATAATGTTAAATTAATTGTGGCGAATAAAATAGTTGCACACACAAACATAGTGGGGAAAATTTTTATTGGCAGGTCAATATTTATTTGGGAAAGCAATAATTCGCTATAGCATGACGCGGTCGCTGAAAAGACCACGATTGGAAAATAAGCAATTCGAAATGCCAAAAGTTGCAATACAACAAATGTAAAACGCGTGTTCCTTGTTGGCAACTGTTTTAAGTAAACCAATGAAACGCTAGACATGGCCACTAAGCCTGCCAAATGAAATCCACTAAATAGTTGCCACGATTGAACATAAGGATTTATTTCAACGCTAAAACCAAATATTCCCAGTAGTATTAATGTGAATAGAAAATAGTTCATGTAAATTAGTCGCCTAAAATGGATGAAAAAGTGCTTAGGATACAAAAAAGGTATGCGGGGTATTGAGTGATAATACTCATTTAGCGTATGTGATTAGGTCATTTTAAATTTACACGAAAGCAATTACGATTAAAACGCTTAGTCTATTTAAGAAAATAAGTGGTATTCATTACCAATGCGTATCATCACGATAAAATTGATTTTCTTCATAAGTCGAATTCGGTTGACGCTCTAATTCCATGCGCCGTCTACGCTCATCTCTTTCATGCTCACGCCATTTATGCTTAAACCATTCACGCTCGTCATGTTCTTGTTCGCGTTGCTGTAAATAGCGTCTTTGACTATCTCGATGTTCAATATTGGGATAAATGTAGAGTTGAGGTTGTTGTTGATACTGACGCTGTTGTTGAATGGAGGTGCGATCTTTATTGCTGCGATACCAATCATCGTCATTATTGTTTTGACGGGGTGGATGAGGATAATTAGTTGAATATTCATATGCGTAAAGTGAATCTGCCTGCGTAAAATTTACAGAACATCCTAATAGGATACAACCACAAAAAGCAGTAAGTTTTGTTTTCATCTCTCATGCCTCAATAATTTTATCGAAAAATTCAATCTTATAGACCACTTCGCCAAAATAAATAGAAGAGTACAAGATTGCAAAGTCTAGTGTGAAGGTTGTGGTGGTGTATAACGATGCTCAAGGATGTCATCAATCTTGACTGTCAGGCTTTCTACGGCCTTTATGGTCAGATCAGAATTTGGGCCTTTCGATTCTGAAATGAATTTACCCATCAACCGAGCATCAGAAACCCGCACTAAATCACCCATGACGTAAGCGAACAAAAAACTAGGTTTATGGAGTCTACCTACTAAAACGTAATCAGTACCAAATTTTTTCCCTAACATAGCCACCACATCTGGGTGATCAAAAAGATAACCCACCCCACTATCGGCTTCTTGTTGGGCTGATAAAGGAATATCCGTAATCTGATAGCCAGCAGTTCGTAATTCTCTCTCTAGCAATGGCTTGATGGAAGCGGTGCGTTTTATCTCTGCTGGAACACCAGGTTTCATGGTTAAATCTTTCAACTCAAACTCCAATACAGCAATACTTGGCATTGATGCCGCGTGTAAATGAATACTCGTTAAGCAAAACAACAAAACAACCATTATGTATTTGGTCATGAAACCTTACTCCATTTTGTTTGTATGGAAAAATCAGTCTTTATGAAAGAATAATTTTAACAGCTAATGTCATGTTTATCAGAATTAGTTTACTGCCGACACTCCGCCCTGCTGACACTGTAGTGTTGTTATTGTGAATAATATTAAGTTTGAGTGATGCGTAACTTCAGTTGATGATTTTTTTGAGTTCTGGACTAAGTTACAACGGCTTATTAAACGTCATAATTGAGTTGATTATTTGTCGATTCATCTTTCAAATTTACGCCTGAAAACTGGAGTTTTTCTGATTCGTCTATTAAATAGCGTAATTTGGTTAACGCCTCGTTATAGCTTAAGCCTTGAAGATGAATATTTGAAATGCAATTACGCTCGGCATCAGTGCAGCCTTTTTTGGCTTTATAGGTAAAATAAATCCCCATGCTATTGGGTGAGCTAAGTCCGGGACGCTCACCAATTAGCACCACACATAAGCGTGCTGAATAAAATTGAGCAATGGAGTCGCCAATAGCCACTCTTGCGTGCTTGACAAGGCAAATGGGCGGCATTGCATACTCTTTTTCACGTAGGTGGGGAATGAGTAATTGTAAAAAAGGCACTGCATGATGCTTGATGGCACTAGACGATAATCCATCAGCAATAACTATCACGATATCCACTGGCGATAATGGATTGTCTTGTAGTGTTATATAGGCTTGTTCATTAAGTAATCGCCCTAAGTCTGGCCGTTTAAGATACATATTTTGATTTTCTGCTTGTGAATGTAAAACGACGGTTTTTTCATCAAGCGAAACGAGAGACTGAGCAATGGGTTCGAAATTAATGGGTGTGGTTACGGCATCGCGCGCCATGGCATGTGCGAGTGAGAATTCTAAACAAGCACGTGTTGGCAAGCTCATCCCAGATCGCCCTAAAGCAATTCTTGCTGGCGTGAATTGTCTTAAATGTTGCCAATCGTCTTCATATATAAGGAGATCATTACTCATGACTTAATTGACCTAATGTTTTGATGGCGGGTTTAAATAAAGCGGGAATCCCTTTTTGTAGGCTAAGTTGATTATTGGAATTAAAAATTTGTTGGTTTTCAAGCCAGATGGCAAATTCAGGACTCGGTTTTAAATTCAGTACCTGACGAAGATAAAGTGCATCATGAAAAGAGGTTGATTGATAATTAAGCATAACATCATCTGATCCAGGTACACCCATTATAAATGTTCCGCCTGCAACGGCAAATTGTGTTAAAAGCATATCCATATCATCTTGATCGGCCTCGGCATGATTGGTATAGCAAATATCGCATCCCATGGGTAATCCGAGTAATTTTCCACAAAAGTGATCTTCTAATCCAGCACGAATAATCTGTTTTCCATCATAGAGATATTCTGGGCCAATAAAACCCACAACGGTATTTACCAATAATGGATTAAATTTTCGCGCAACGGCATAGGCTCTTGTTTCGCAAGTCTGTTGATCGAGTCCCTCATTCGCATTGGCTGAAAGTGCACTGCCTTGACCTGTTTCAAAATACATGCAGTTATTTCCTACGGTACCTCGATTTAAGGATTGAGCAGCAATATGCGCTTCATTTAGAATATCTAAATTAATACCAAAACTCTCATTCGCTTTCTGCGTTCCCGCGATGGATTGAAATACTAAATCGACAGGCGCTTTTTTTTCAATGGCTTTGAGTGTTGTGGTGACATGTGCAAGCACACAAGATTGTGTAGGAATATCGTAGCGCTCAATAACATCAGAAAGCAGATGAAGCAAACTTAATGTGGCATCTAAATTATCCGATGCGGGATTGATTCCAATAACCGCATCGCCACAGCCATATAGCAAACCATCCAGGGTGCTGGCAGCAATGCCGATAGGATTATCGGTTGGGTGATTAGGTTGCAGACGAGTGGATAAACGATTCTCAAGTCCAATGGTGCCTCGAAAGCGGGTAATGACGCGACATTTTTTTGCGACAAGAATTAAATCTTGAATACGCATAATTTTTGAAACAGCAGCAACCATTTCAGGTGTGAGGCCTTGAGAAATTGTTGTTAGGGTTTCTGTGGTTGCCTGCTCAGATAATAACCAGTTACGAAAGTCTCCAACGGTCAAATGACTAATTGGCATAAAGGCAATGGAATCATGTGAATCCATAATCAATCGCGTGACCTCATCTTGTTCGTAAGGAACAAGTGCTTCGGTGAGAAATCGTTTTAAAGGTACGTCCGCAAGTGCCCACTGCGCAGCGACTCGCTCAAGGTGACTATCTGCTGCTACGCCAGCAAGATAATCCCCAGATCGAGGTGGAGAGGCTTTCGCCATTAACTCACGCAGCGATTTAAAATGGTAAATTATATGGGCTAGTTGTATTTTGTACATACTGGGTAATTTATATGTATTTTTACTAAATACTTCGTCTTATACAGGATAAATATGACATTTTGAAGTAGGACGAGGTTTTAACCATGTTGCCCACTTTTGAAATTTTTCTCCAGTATGTCGAATAAAATAGGGCTTATGCTAATTTGATTTTTGAGGTGTTTGAATAAGTTTCACCCAAGCATTAGATGCCTTTTCCACACCACGACCCGATAAATGACAGCCATCCCATCGATCATTAGCGCTAATTAAATCGGTATTAGGCCCCATAAAAACGTTGTTTAGTTTTGTTATTTCACGCTGACTTTTTAAAATAGTGTCAGAGGAGGTATTGGGACAATGGGCGCTTGCTTGAGAAACAAAAAATTTCGCATCGGGGTAGTAGTGTTGCGTTAATTGAATGACCTCGGTTAAGCCATTTTTATATTCAGATTCATACGTACCATTGTCACTTTCGCCTTGATGCCAAAAAAAATGCGTGATGTGAATATGATTTTCTTTTGCTTCTTTTAATCGATTGTCTAGCATCCCATTCAAATCCCCACCATTTCTCCATTGCTTGATAGACGTTCCTCCAATGCCAGCGGCAATCAAAATGACTTTATCTGCCATTTTCTTTTGGATTAGCTTATTTGCCGTAATGGTCCACATACTGCCAGCATTACCTGACGCACCTAACAAGGGGTCTGAGGCTATGTAGTAGTGATTGTCAAAATAATTGAATACATTATCGCTGTTTGCTTGAAAGCGTTCACCGCCACTATTGGCAGAGTTACTTTGACCAAAGACAAAGGCAACTATCGTTTTATCCGTTATGACTGGTGCGGGTATTTGAAGTTTGGTGGGATCTTTAACTAATTGGGCGAATTCATTGGTTACTTGTCCATATTCATTTGTATTTTGAGTAATCACCGATTCTGGTGGTGTAACCATTTTTTTGACATTCATGGCTAACTGGAAAAGCGGATCCTTATTGATGGCTGAGTTCATGCCAATAGCTAAGGTAATAAAACCCACCATTGAAATGGATAAAAAATAAAAACTATACCTTACGGTCTTCTTTAAAAGAATGACTTGGTTATTATTTTCAGATGTATTCATTTTTTTACCTTTGTTTCGTCACGAAGCAATTGCATGGACTAGAATAAAAAAATTCTATCACGTTATGAAGGTAATGATAGTAAAGATGTTCATACGGCAGGGTTTAGAGAAAGTAATAACATTGCTTTATTTTTGATATTAATTCTGTTTTTCTCAAAACACATTGCAACAAAAAATAATTTTATTTAAAATAATTACCTACTTTTTTAGTAAAAAATAGTTTTACTTTCGTTAAGTTTATTTCTTGTACACCATATTTTTTAAGGCTCTATATGGATTCCAAGGTCTTTTTGACAAGAGTGGAAAGTAAAGAGTAAAGCAGAGCTTTACCACGTTTTCTGACGTTA
>CAJBJW010000388.1 GCA_903953455.1 uncultured Pseudomonadota bacterium
ATATTGCGAATCCATTAGCAACCATTTTATCTGCTGCGATGATGCTCCGTTATACCTTTAACAATGAAGAAGCGGCATTGCGTATTGAAAAAGCGGTGAATGATGCGCTGGATTCGAATGTGCGTACAGCTGATATTTACGCGGCAGGCACACAAAAAGTGAGTTGTTCACAAATGGGTGATGCTGTCGTATCCGCACTCAAAAGCAGAGGCTAGGGAATGAGCAAAACATATAATATTGCTGTTGTTGGTGCGACAGGCGCCGTGGGCGAAACGATGCTCTCTATTTTAGAGGAGCGTCATTTTCCTGTGGGTGAAGTGTATGCACTAGCGAGTGCAAACTCAGTGGGTAAACGTTTACCTTTCAAAGGCGGTACGCTTAAAGTTGAAGATTTGGCGACATTTGATTTTTCAAAAGTGCAAATTGGTTTGTTCTCTCCGGGTGCGTCGATTTCTGAAATTTATGCACCGATTGCGGCGGCGGCTGGTTGTGTGGTGATTGATAATACGTCGCAATTTCGCTACGATGAGGATATTCCGCTCGTGGTGCCTGAAGTCAATCCACAAGCGATTGCGCAATACAAAACACGCGGCATTATTGCCAATCCAAATTGTTCAACGATTCAAATGCTCGTGGCATTAAAACCCATTTATGATGCGGTAGGGATTACGCGTATTAACGTGGCAACCTATCAAGCGGTATCGGGAACGGGTAAAGAAGCTATCGAAGAATTAGGGCGTCAAACGTCCAATATTTTCAATTTACAGCCAATTGAAGCCAGTGTTTATCCTAAACAAATTGCGTTTAATGTTCTGCCGCAAATTGATGTGTTTATGGATAACGGCTACACCAAAGAAGAAATGAAAATGGTGTGGGAAACGCAAAAAATTATGGGTGACAGCAACATTTTAGTGAACGCAACAGCGGTGCGAGTGCCGGTTTTCTATGGTCACTCTGAAGCGGTGCATATTGAAACGCGCGATAAAATCAGCGCAAGTGAAGTACGTGCTTTGCTTGAAAAAGCGGATGGTGTTACTGTCATAGACGAGCGTGTTAACGGTGGTTATCCAACCGCTGTGACGCATTCGGCTGGTCATGATGCAACGTTTGTGGGTCGAATTCGTGAAGATATTTCACATCCGCGTGGTATTGATTTGTGGGTGGTATCAGACAATATTCGCAAAGGCGCAGCACTCAATAGTATTCAAATCGCTGAAGTATTAATCCGCGATTATCTCTAATGTTATCGCGGTAGGTTATTTTTAAAAATAAGGTGAAACGGTTCTATGCCTCTTATTAGTTTTATTATGACGTTTTGGCTGGTGATGTGCTCACCAGTGGCTTTTGCAACCGATATTACGGTTTCTGTGGATCGTCATCCGATAAGTTTGGATGAATCGTTTCAAATTATTTTTACAGCGCCCAGTTCACCCGATGCAGATCCTGATTTTAGTCCACTTGAGCAAGATTTTACGATTATTTCGCAAAGTCAAAACAGCAGCTCATCATGGGTCAATGGGCAATCACGTCAGAAAATTGAATGGATTGTGAATGTCACGGCGAATGATTCGGGTAATCTCATTATTCCCGTGATTAAATTTGGCCATGATGCGAGTCACGCGTTGCCTATTTCGATTTTGCCTAGCTCGGCAAACAAAGGTGTGCAAGACGATGACGATTTATTCTTGGAAGTGACGGCAACACCCGAAAAGCCCATGATTCAATCGCAAGTACTTTATACACTGAAATTATTTCGGAGAATTGATTTAGCGAAAGCGAGTTTAAGTGATCCTGAATTAAATGATGCGGTGATTGAAAAACTCGGCGATGATGCCAATTACACCACGCAAGTGAGTGGGGTAACGTATATGGTGATTGAGCGAAAATACGCCATTTTTCCCCAAAAAAGCGGTGTGATTACCATCAAACCGCTAGTGTTAACTGCTGATGTTATTTCACGCGGCAGACAAAATCCTAATACTTTTTTTAATTCACAAATGACACAGCGTCGCATTGTCAAATCCAATGCCGTGACGCTTAATGTTCAAGCGATTCCAAGTACGTTCGCTGGGCATTGGCTTGCAGCGGAGCATGTTGAGTTAACACAAACGTGGTCAGATGATACGTCACAGATGAAAGTCGGAGAGCCGTTAACGCGTACAATTAAACTCATGGCAAATGGGTCAACCGTTGGACAATTGCCTGAACTCAATACCGTAAAACTGGATCCACAGCTCAAAGCCTATAACGATCAACCTGTTTTGCAAGAAATGAAAAAGTCTGATGGGTTACTGGCCATTCGGGAAGAAAAAATTGCCTTGATTCCATCAAAAACAGGGGATTATACGTTGCCAGCAATTCATGTTGCCTGGTTCAACACCAAAACACAGCGTATGGAAAGTGCCGATTTACCGGAAACCGTTTTGCATGCCACCGCCAATGAAAATGGCTTGCAAACACAAGTCACGCCAGCCCAATCTAACCAAGCATCCACTGCAAATGAGTTTGCTCTCACACCAAGTAATTCATCAAATGAATCGAGTATTTGGAAAGGCATTGCAATTTTCTCTAGTGTTGGCTGGCTTATCACGTTGGGGCTTTTAGCCGCAAAATGGGTTATTTCGCGTCGAAAAGTGGTTGAGGTTATCGAAACGCCAGCGGAAATATCACTGAAAATGTGCTCAAAATTGTTGAAAAAAGCTTGCTTAAGCAATGATAAACAAGCGGCAAAAGAAGCATTGCTTCATTGGGGAAAAATTCAGTTTAACGCCACTAGTTTAGGTGCGATTGCGCCGCATTGTGAAGCGCGTTTGCGTGATGCGATTTTAGAACTCAATACTGCGCTTTACAGTCAACACAATGTCGCGTGGGAAGGTAAACCACTTTTTCAAGGATTTAGCGAAAATACAGCTCGCGCAAAACTGTCTGGTCGCAGTGAAGATGACGTATTAAAACCGCTTTATCGTTTGTAATGTTTTTACCCAAAGATTTCATTCAAACCGCGCAAGGTCTTTTATTTGCTGTTGTTGTCGCAGGCGTTGAAGAAAATAAAGTCCGTTGCTTTTTGCGTTATGTGTACCATGAAAATGGGCAATGGCGCAAAATCGCTACCGATCAAGCCAATGCGCTATTAACGGTGCATTATCCCTGTTATTGTTTTCATTCTCCTTCGTTGGATGCGTTTTTGCATGGCGTTTCACTTGATGCGGTTACCCATCATCATCGACCTACTGAGCGATTAACTCAGCTTTTAAATGAAAAGAATCATGACGCGATTGAAAAAGATTGCGTGGATTTATGTCGATTATTTGAAGCGCAGGGCGTTGATTTATCAGGTATTGGCGTGACGGGTTCACTGCTTATTTCACAGCAAAATGCCAATTCAGATATTGATTTAGTCTGTTATGACTTGGCCGTTTTTACACAATGCCGCACTGCGCTGCGTGAATTACTCGCGCAACACGCGTTGACCGATTTAAGCGAAATGGATTGGCTTGCGTCTTTTGAGCGACGTGATTGTGAATTGGATTTTGAATCTTATCTGTGGCATGAGCGTCGCAAGTTCAATAAAGCGTTAATTAACGGACGTAAATTTGATTTAAGTTTAGTCGAGCCGCAACCTGTTTCTGCTATTGCTTATCGTAAATGTGGCGCGATGATGTTATCTGTGCGCGTGAAAGATGATGCTCGCGCGTTTTGCTATCCGGCAGAGTTTGAATTGGCACATCCGCGCATTCAAAGCGTGGTGTGTTTTACCGCCACTTACACGGGGCAAGCGATAGTGGGCGAAATGATTGATATTGCTGGCATGCTTGAAGAAGATGAACACGGCAATCAGCGAATCGTGGTCGGTTCAAATCGAGAAGCGCAAGGCGAATATATCAAAGTGATACGAGAATGAATTTACGCGATTTTGACGCCGTTATTTTTGATTTAGATGGGTTAATTCTCGATACTGAGCCAACGTATTTTATCGCATGGCAAAAAGCGGCGGCGCAAATGGGTTTTGATTTACCGTTTGAATTTTTTGAAAATTTATCTGGGCTTTCGTATGTGGAAATTCGGGCGTATTTTCAAACGCAATGCGGTGAGGATTTTGATTTTGATTTGTTTCATGTGACGAGTAGTCAATGTTGGCATGACGTTGTTTTGCATCAAGGCATAGCCGTTAAACGGGGTGTACTCAATCTAGTTGATCGGTTAAAGGCAAAAAAAATACCTTATTGCATCGCGACGAATAGTCCGCGTGTGAATGCGCTGGAATGTTTAGCCTTAGCCAAAATAGACCATGTATTTCCCCTCGTCATCGGGAGAGATGATGTGATTCAGGGTAAACCGATGCCGGATATTTTCTTCAAAGCCGCTGAGATGTTAGAGGTAAATATTCAATCATGCGTGGTGTTTGAAGATTCTCCTACGGGCGTACTAGCCGCAAATCGGGCAGGGGCGTTCACGGTATTTGTGCCGTCGGCTTTTCCTGTGGATTTGCAGGCACAAGCGCTGGCAAATTTAACATTGGCGCATTTGGATGAGTTGTGAAATGGCTTTTATTTGCAATTTTTTAAGAATACGATTCAGCAAATTTTTTCACATGATTAAACGTGTCCAGTAAATTGCCCGCTAGTATATAGGATTGATTTAAAAGGCTAGCCTGCAATGCCAAATCATCGGGGTAATCGTGAGAAAACGCATGACGAACTTCTCGTACTAGCAACCAATCGTCTGCGCTGTGAATAGCACCAATTTGTTCTAATCGATTTAATTTATCAATAAATGCTTTTAATTCCCCTTGTTCTTTCGTTGCTTCGAGAACCGCAGGGAATAACTTTGCACCGATTGCATCCTGTAATTTTCCAAAGCGTGTTGAAAATTGGTCGAGAATCGCAATATCGACATCGGATAAATTTTCTAAACTATTCGCTGAAAGTGGGAAATGATCTTGTAAAGCTGTCAGTGCCCAATTTAAACGATCCGCATGGCAATCGCAGATTTTAATAATTTCAATCATCGGGTTCATTGTAATTTGGATACCCGTTTCTTTAGCGACGTCATAAACAGGAAGTGTGTTGGCATTTTCTAAAC
>CAJBJW010000389.1 GCA_903953455.1 uncultured Pseudomonadota bacterium
AAGGCATTTGGCTAATATCTTGCGTTAAATCGGCGGCAAAGAATTCGACATTTTCAATGTTATTATGACGTGCATTTTCTTTTGCGTGATTTACTAAAGGCAAATCGCCTTCAATTCCTACAACATGGCCGGCATATTTGGCGAGTGGTAGTGTGAAATTGCCTAGGCCGCAGAACAAATCCAGTACATTATCTTCTTTGGTGAGCGCCATAATATTTAAAACGCGGTTAATCATTTGTCGATTAATGCCGTAATTCACCTGTGTAAACATCGCAGGACGGAATTTAAATTCAATACCGTGATCGGGTAGCTCATAGGTGAGCATCACTGTGGGTTCACCGTCGAGTGGAACAATCGTGTCAGGGCCTTTGGGTTGCAGGCAAAGACTAATATCATGTTTATGCGCAAATTCACGCATTTTTTCTTTATCTTCAGCCGTTGGTGGCTCGAGTACACGCACAGCAAGGACACATTTTTCGTCACCAATGGCGACTTCAATTTGGGGGATTTTATCACGAATAGTAAGGCTTTTAATCATCTCGCCCAATTCAACAAGACGTGCCCCGACAAGCGGGTGCATAACGGCGCAACTGTTAATTTCCGCTAAAAATGGATTGCGTCGCTCACGGAATCCCACTAAAACGCGGTCTTTTTTAGCGACATATTTTACGCCCATACGCGCTTTGCGGCGGTAGCCCCAATGTTCACCCACCAGCGGCTCCCATAAAGGTGGAATCTCGACTTTACCGATGCGTTTGAATTGTTCACATAATAAATCTTGTTTAATTTGAATTTGCGCGTCAACGTGCACATGTTGAAAGCTACAGCCCCCACAAACACCATAATGCGGGCAGGGCGCTTGCACACGATTTTCTGCACGCGTGATTAAATTAACGACTTTGCCTTCCGCAAAATCTTTGCGGCTGTCTGTGTATATAAATTCGACTTGCTCACCAGGTAGTGCTTCATCAATAAATACCGCTTTACCGTTCACATGGGCCACGCCGCGCCCGTCATGCGTAAAAGATTCAATGGTGGCGGGAGTGGGTATTTCTGAAAATGTTTTTTTACGGGGTCTTCTTGACATGAATGTACTATTTTTAAGTTAGGGTAAATTAATATTGCACAATCATAACAAAATTAAGCGATCGTAGCTCATTGGGCTTTTCTTTGTTACTATCACATCGTTATTGACTGACTATTTTTTTTCATGCCACAGAGTTATTTATTTCAGCACGAACCCCGATGGATAACGCCCACATCAGTGCGTTATAAGAAATTACCGTGCACGCTGCAGTCTTGGTTGCATGAAGACACATCGCTTACGCAGCGCCTGCGTGATGAATGGGGAATAGTTAGCGTCAAAGTATTATTTGAGTGTTGGCAAGTGCCTTTTTTATCGGAGCGAAAAAGGCTGCAATTACCTGAAAATCGCTTATGTTTAGTGCGTGAAGTGGTGCTGGTTAGTGGAAATACACCGCTGATTATGGCTAGAACGATTATTCCTCAGGCGACTTTGATGGCAACGCATGGCAATTTAGCAAAATTGGGGACTCGTCCATTGGGTGAAATTTTATTTTCTTCACCGAGTTTAGAGCGACAATGGCTGGGTGTATCGCACATATTGCCTGATAACTGGAAACTTGCTCAGTCACCATTTTTAGTTGAAAAACCTTTATGGGGAAGGCTTACCCGATACAGCATAAAGAAGCGGCCTATGCTAGTGAGTGAATTTTTTTTACCGAGTTTAGTTGAAAAATGATAACGATTATTCAGCGCGTTACACAAGCCAGTGTGCGTGTAGATAATAAAATTATTGGCGACATTCGACAAGGTGTCATGGCATTAGTGGCTGTTGAAAAAAACGATACGCACACCCATGTGGAGCGTTTGTTTGAGCGCATTATCAATTACCGTATTTTTGCTGATCAAAATGACAAAATGAATTTGAGTTTGCGAGATATTGAAGGTGGTTTATTACTGGTGCCGCAATTTACCCTCGCAGCAAATACGAATAAAGGGAATCGCCCCAGTTTTGCGAGTGCAGCGCCTCCGGAATTTGGGCGAGACATGTTTGCCTATCTGCAAGATCATGCGATGAAAAACTATCATTCTGTACAATTTGGGGAGTTTGGCGCGGATATGCAAGTGGCGATAATTAACGATGGCCCCGTGACTTTTACGCTTACCGTGAGTGGGGGATAAATTTATGCAGATTGGCTCTTATCAGCTAAAAAACAATCTCATTCTTGCACCCATGGCAGGCGTCAGTGATGCGCCATTTCGAGAAATTTGCGCTGAATTTGGTGCGGGACTGACTGTATCGGAGATGGTTGCATCAAATCCTATGCTACGCAACAACACAGGCACTTTACTTCGCGCCAAACACGGTGAAAATAATGGTGTGCGGTCTGTGCAAATTTTAGGTACGAATCCGAAAGATTTGGCGCAAGCGGCAATAATTAATGTGCAAAATGGCGCTCAAATTATCGATATTAATATGGGATGTCCTGCGAAAAAAGTGTGTTCGGTGGCGGCAGGTTCTGCTTTGCTACGCGATGAAATACTGGTTAAACACATTCTGGATGCGGTTGTCAGCGCTGTCAATGTTCCCGTGACGCTTAAAATTCGCACTGGCTGGGACAAGGATAGCCGTAATGCAATCACGATTGCAAAGATTGCGGAAGATTCAGGTGTTTCGGCACTGACTATTCATGGACGAACTCGCGCATGTAAATTTGAAGGTTTGGCGGAATACGACACCATTAAACAAGTGAAGCAAGCGGTAAGTATTCCCATTATCGCCAATGGTGATATTGATAGCCCTGAAAAAGCGCGTTTTGTTTTAGACAACACGGGCGCGGACGCTATTATGATTGGACGTGCTGCGCAGGGAAACCCTTGGCTATTTGCGCAAATATCACATTTTCTTGAATGTGGTGATTTAATTGAAAAGCCATCAATAAATGCTATTTACGATGTATTGACACTTCATTTAGAAAAACTGTATTCGTTTTATGGCGCGGGCACGGGCGTGCGTCTAGCGAGAAAACATATAAGTTGGTATTTTAGAGCGCTGGAAAATGTGGATAGTGCGCTCAAGTCACAAATTAATCAGACGCTTGAGCCAAAAGAACAATTGAGATTAGTTGCATTGGTGATGGGGATTATGGACAGTTAGCACAACGTCCCAATGATTAATCATTTATAGGTTTTCAAGTCACTCAAATAGTTGATTAGATTGACTAATTGGATTCATGTTCTTGATTCAAAGAGATTATGTGGTTTCTAGGCTTTATAAAGTTTCACTTTAAACATAGATGCGAAATCAAAAAAATTATCATAATTTATATTTTGAACATCAATCATCTCAAATCAAACGCAATCAAATCATCTGCTCCAAAATTTAATTTTTTTCAATTTCATCAGTGGCTACCCAGTACCCCCATCAAATCAACCATTCCCCCATCGTGTCCTAATTTTTTCTCTCAAAAAGTGTGATCTACATCACACTTTTGAAAAAAAGTGTTATAATTACTTTACAAAATTAAAAAATTGCTTTACTGCCGAATAGGCAGATTTGTAAAAGAAACATTTACTTTCGATAACTCTTTATCATATCCACTGCCGAATAGGCAGATCAAAATTAGTTTATTAGCTGTATTTTATTCGTCCTATTTTTAAGGTCGATAAAAATGACAGTAATTCTCTTGTTCAATAACGAAAATGACGTTTAAAACCTTATCAACATTAGTTAAAACACTTTTATTTATTGTTGAAAAATTTAAATTAATATGATTAATCTATGGAAATTGGTTGACATGATTTTGATTTCAAATAACACAAGCTATTTTTACAGTATTGAGTTATAAAATTATGAAAAATAGAGCATTTTTAGCATTTGTCTGTTTTATAGGGATTGTTTCCACGCCTGCTTTTTCTGATATTACACTGACTTTAAATAGTGGTGAATTTGTTCAGCATGATAATGGTACCGTCACAGACAATACAACGGGCTTAACGTGGCAAGTGTGTGCGGTTGGGCAAATTTGGAATGGTTCCACTGGATCATGCATGAATAAGGCGCACGTTTTTACTTATGCAAATGCATTGAAAATTACCAGTGATTTTGCAGATGAAACAGATTGGCGTTTACCCAGTC
>CAJBJW010000390.1 GCA_903953455.1 uncultured Pseudomonadota bacterium
AAGCTGGCTTCATCCCAATCGTAGCCAACCCGAAAATCACCTTGCTTGCGTGTTTCAGGTGACGCGGACGAGAGTGTATGCACTAATTGGGTGTTTTTTGAATAAGCGCCTGTATCAAGATTTTGTTGCAGTGGATTATGCTGTGCATCGACATAAACAAGGCCGCTATTGGGTTGCAGATAAGGTGAGGCGCCGCTAATGGTAATTGCACGAGAGGGACTGGAACGGTTGCCACCAAAAGCCAATGGCGCGGTGGTAACGGGCGTGGCACCACTCCACGTATCTTGCGAGTAATTAAACGCAAGACGAACACGATCTGCGAGTTTTAATTTAGTGCTACTTTGAAGACTATCCACTTCAATGGGTTTTAAGCCGCTTTGCGTTGTAAATAAATTTCGCGCCCCGTCTTGATAGTTGCCGTATTGAAATGTAGTTTCTTCGTCGCTTGCGTAAATCGTTGTTAACGGAAGGGCGAGGGCGGCGGCGGTGAGCGCGGCAAGTGTATTTGACTTAATAGCAGCCACAACCACCTCCGCTTGATGCACTTCCGCCCGATGCGGCTTCACGACTGCCGTATTGGTGTGAACGTAAACTGTTTTGCATGGGTGAGGGTTCAAGGCTCATGTGTTCTTTTGCGAGAGTTCCTCGCTCCCACGGTGAAATACTGCTGCAACCCGACAGAATAAATAAACATAGGTATAAATAAAAATAGCGCCGCATGAGCTTATTTTTCAGCGAGTAATTGAGCAATTTGCACTTTTAATTCGTCTATTTCACCTTCTCGAAATCCTTGGTGAATATAGCGAATCACGCCATGTTTATCTATTAGGTAAGAAGTGGGCATGGCTTCGACATTAAAACTTTTGGCGCATTGTTCACCACCACGATTAGTGATAGTGAATTTTGAAGGATGATGTGCTAAAAAAGCGTGCGCATCGTCAATTTGCTCATCTAAATTCACGCCGACAATATGCAGGCCTTGATCGCCAAATTCATGAGCAAGTTGATTCAAAAACGGAAACGACTGTAAACACGAGCTGCACCACGATGCCCAAAAATCCACATAAAGTACTTTTCCCGCATATTCGTGAAAATGCGCGGGCACGTTATTGAGGGACGTCAACGCACAATGTGGTGCTTGTTCACCAACAGTAGCGGCAGTAACATTTGAGGTCAGCAGGGCTGCTGCAAGGAATAAAATCGTTTTCATTGATTTTGTAATTCATTTAAATCGGTTTCAGTGTGTTCCCCATTTGCATCTTCACAATGGTAGACCAAGGTATAATTAACCATGCCTATTTTATTTTTATTTATGGTCATTTGATAGGCGCCACCGCCACCTTGAAAGTCCACAATATTATTGCCTTGTGAAGTTATATTTTTTGCTTTAGTGTCTTTAAAAATTTGGGCACTAATAATGGGGCTGCCCGCTGATTTGTTGCCACTAATTTCAACGTGAATCTTATCAGCTAAATTGTCACATGAAATATAAATATAATCAGTTGATGAAATATCATTGCCTAACTGACTGCTGAAATCGTGCGCAAAGCTCTTGCTCGACAAGCTAAGTAACGCAAAAAAAAGAAAATTTTTCATATTTTTTTGTACCTTGTTATTTATCTTGTAGTTTTTTTAAAGGGGATGTTTGTGTAGGAATATTCGCACTATTTAAACAGGAGTATTCAAAATGATAAGATTTTGCTGCATTGGTAGGACTATTGACCATGACATTATAAATTCCGTTGCCATTTTGAAGATCTATGTTTGCACCAACGGTATTTTTTACCTTAATTCCACCTATAACTTGCGCAGCGAGCGTGCCAGTTGATGAAACTTCTGTATTTGAGGGAGGTACAGCTATTGGTTGAGCAAATGTTTTATTAAATAGCGTCACTTTCAAACTGTCTGTATTGCCTGACTTTGCGTTTTTTGCACAGTTAATGACGTATTTTGCCGTCTTACCATTTGCTAAAGTTTTGTTTGTTGAGGGTATATTTTGTTTTGTTAGTGTCGATGAGCCATTTGTGGCTTGTCCTGTTGCATTTAAACATTGGTATTGAATAGTATAATTTTGAACTGTTTTAATGGTTGAATTTGTTCCTAATGTATCAATACCTAGCGTATAGGCACCATTTCCACCTTTAAGGCTTAACGTGTTATTAGTGCTCGCTGTGATATTAGCAATTTTTGAATTTAATTTTAATCTTGTTAACGTTGCGTTGAAAAGTTGTGGTTGGGGTACTGACTGGTTTAGGGTTTGTGTCTGTGCAGAACCATTATTTTCAATGAGTTTAAAATTTAAATGGTCAGTATTGCCGATTGTTTTATCATTACTTTTTGTGCAAGTAATTTCAAAAAAATCAACAGCTCCTGTATTCGCAGCCAATGTTTGCACTTCTGAATCCAGTCCAAAAACGATTTGTGGAAGTGTGCCACCTAAAATAAGAAAAGACCAAGCCAGATTTTGTGTTATTTTTTTCATGAAGGCCATTTAAAATAAATACTAACGTCATATTATCTCGCATTATGGTGTTAGTTTGTATTTTTTCTTGATTATCGGTTGAGGAATATCGGCATACTTTAGGTAACGATAAAAGTATGCCGATAATGAATTGCCTAATCGAAGAAAAATTAGGCTAAATGGAAAGCATTTGTGGTGCTACAAATTCGGTTTAGCACTATGAATGTTGTGCTTTATTTTGTTGGCCAATAAATGATTTTGTTTGAACCTTTAGGGAAGTCGTCTTTTGGAATTGGCAAATATTTGTCAATGTCAGCGTTGCTTGGTTCAATATAAATTGTGTCGTAATCTGTTGCATCGGTGCAAGATACTTTAGTAGAAGTAACCGCAGGCGTAGTTCCTGATGCAGGAGTCACTTCCCATCCTGCAACAGTGCGATCAATCACGCCACCTGTTGCAATTTTTAATGGATTAAAGCCTTTTGTTCCTGGCAATGGATTTAATGCTAAATCACGGTTGACATTTAAAGTTGGCCAGAAAATAGGGTTTGGATTAGAAGATGGGTTAGGCATGACGGCATCATCAT
>CAJBJW010000391.1 GCA_903953455.1 uncultured Pseudomonadota bacterium
ACGTTATACGAAAACTCAACATTGCATATTTTTCAACAGGTGATGAATTAATTGGCTTAGGTGAAAAGCTTACCATAGGAAAAATTTACGATAGCAATCGCTACAGTTTGCATGGTTTAGTGCAAAACCCCAATTATGACGTATTTGATGGCGGAGTCATAGCAGACAATCGCGATTTATTAAAACAAACGCTCCAGCAAGCTGCCGAAAAATATGATGTTGTGATTACCACTGGTGGCGCCTCTGTTGGTGAAGCCGATTACGTCAAAGATGTGTTAACAGAATGTGGCAGCGTCAATTTTTGGAAAATTGCCATGAAACCCGGCAAACCACTCGCCTTTGGAAGAATAGGTCATTGTTATTTTTTTGGATTACCGGGAAATCCCGTGGCGGTCACAACCACATTTGATATTATTTTAAAACCTGCCCTGCGCTATTTAACTAGTACCTATTCAAAAAAACCATTACTATTTTCAGCCTGTTGCACAACACCACTCAATAAGTCACGTGGTAGACAAGAGTTTCAACGCGGTATTCTCACGCAAAGGCCTGACGGGGTACTTGAAGTGGCTACATCAGGGCATCAAGGCTCACATGTACTAAGTTCTGCAAGCGCTGCGAATTGTTATATCATTTTGGATGTAGATGTTACCCACGTAGCCAGCGGCGATTGTGTTAATGTCTTATTATTTTAATATTAACTCGTAAAATGAGCGTGATTACTCACTAATGATCGATGAAAAACAGCTTACTATGTTGCCTCTTTTTTCTAATCCCATTCCCAATACCCATTGAGCGCAGCGCTTAACATTTTAAATGCCGTTTTTGGTTATCCGCAATTTCGTGGACAACAAGAAGCGATTATAAGTGGCGTCATCAAAGGCAATGACGCGCTTGTGTTAATGCCTACTGGAGGGGGGAAGTCGCTGTGCTATCAAATTCCCGCGTTAGTACGCGAGGGAGTTGGTGTTGTTATTTCACCTTTGATTGCGCTCATGCAAGATCAAGTGAACACCCTTCAACAACTCGGTATTCGCGCAGCTTTTCTCAATTCAACGCTCACGAGCGAGCAAACACGCGATATTGAATTGAAACTCAAACAAGGTGACATTGATTTACTCTATATAGCACCTGAGCGTCTTGCCATTGAGTCTACACAACGCTTCCTAAAAACCCTTTCTATTTCTTTATTTGCCATTGATGAAGCACATTGTGTCTCACAATGGGGACATGATTTTCGTGTTGATTACCTGAATTTATCCGTTCTTCATGAGCAATTTCCCCATATACCACGCATTGCGCTCACCGCTACGGCAGATGAGCGAACACGCGTTGAAATTCAACAGCGACTGCAACTTGAAAACGCGCCACTGTATATCAGCGGGTTTGATCGCCCCAATATTCGCTACACCATCGTTCAGAAACAAGCATCAAAAAGCAAAAGCGAACGTCATCAACTACTCGATTTCATCCGAAAACATCACGAAGGCGATGTAGGCGTTGTCTATTGTTTATCACGTAAAAAAGTGGATGCCGTCGCGCAGTGGCTGTGTGAAAAAGGCTTAAATGCCCTACCCTATCACGCAGGGTTATCCGCTGAAGAGCGCAAAAAAAATCAACATGCATTTTTAATGCAAGACAGCATTATTATCGTAGCCACGATTGCATTTGGTATGGGCATCGATAAACCGAATGTGCGCTTTGTTGCACATTTAGATTTACCCAAAAGCATTGAAGCATATTATCAAGAAACCGGTCGTGCGGGCCGTGATGGTCAATCTGCCAACGCATGGATGGCTTATGGTTTGCAAGATATTGTCATTTTACGGCGCTGGATTGCGCTTTCCGAAGCGGATGACACACATAAACGCCTTGAAAATTACAAACTCGACGCCATGCTAGCGTTATGTGAACAAGTGCATTGCCGCCGGCAAACGCTACTGCATTATTTTGGCGAAACACCCAAATCCTCTTGCGGCAATTGTGATACGTGCATTGAACCCGCTCAAACGTGGGATGGCACCATAGCCGCGCAGCAGGCGTTATCTTGTATTTTCCGCACAGGGCAGCGCTTTGGCGTTGCGTATTTAATTGACGTTCTGCAAGGCATTGAAACAGAGCGTATTCGCCAGTTCAATCACGATAGACAATCAACGTTTGGCATTGGAAAGGCGTTAGATGAAACACAGTGGCACTCGGTTTTTCGGCAGTTAATGGCGCGAAATCTTGTCAGCGTGGATTTTGAGCATTTCAATACACTGCAACTCACTGAAAAAAGTCGCCCTATTTTGCGCGGTGAAGAGCGCCTCATGTTGCGACTCGAAACCCGTCCTGCTAAAACACCTCGCGCCACTAAAGTCGTCAAAAAAACGCAGTTGGCTGAAGATATGAAATCCCGTTTTTGGGAAGCGCTACGTGCAAAACGCCGCGCCCTTGCGGAAAATCAAAGTATTGCACCTTATATGATTTTTCAAGATGCCACACTCATGGCCATGTTGGAATCTAAACCTCGCTCGCTTGCAGAAATGGGGGAAATTTCAGGGGTTGGTGAACATAAATTACAGGCGTATGGTGAGGATTTTTTAAGAATTGTACAGACATTCACACTCATTGAAGACCAAAATTTAAGCAGTAGTGCACTGTCTATTCAATTGTTTAAATTAGGACATGATATAGCAAGCCTTGCAGTTGTTCGTCAACTGCAAGAAACCACTATTTATGGCCATTTAGCCGAAGGCATTGCGCAAAATGATTTGTCGCTCAGTGATGTCATTGATATCCCCGATACAGACATTCAAACCATTAAAAGCGCTATTGAGCGTTTACCCGATGAATATAAAAACTCCGTTAAACTGGTGTATGAAGCGTTAGACGAAAAATACAGCTATGGTGTTTTGCGTTGCGTTCGTGCGGCACTCAGCAGGTTTTAATTTTTGAATTTGAAATTTGTCTATAATACTCAACCATTGCAATAAAATCATGAATTAAAGGGGCGTATGTTTACAGGAATTATTTTGGCCATCGGCAAAATTACTGCTATTGAGTCGCGTGGGGGTGATGTGCGCTTAACATTGCATACCGGAAAACTGCCACTTGACGGCGTCGCACTCGGTGACAGCATTGCGGTCAATGGCGTCTGTTTAACGGCTGTTGCACTTGGAAAAGATTTTTTTAGCGCGGATGTATCCAATGAAACGCTTTCGCTCACAAGTTTAGCCCATGCAAAAATTGGCGCACCAGTGAATTTAGAACTCGCCCTCACACCAACCACAAGACTTGGCGGGCATATTGTGAGCGGTCATGTTGACGGCATCGGCACCGTAGTCGATAAGAAAAACGACGGGCGCTCTATTCGCTTCACACTCAAAGCCCCTGATGAGCTAGCAAAATATATTGCACAAAAAGGCTCCATTTGCATTGATGGCATTAGTTTAACGGTCAATCATGTCAATGGCGCCCAGTTTGATATCAATATTGTTCCGTATACGCTCAGTGAAACGACACTCAATCATGCCACAGTGGGGACGCAGGTGAATTTAGAAGTTGATCTGCTTGCGCGTTACATGGAGCGATTAATGAAAGGTGATGCCGCGGCTAAACCTTATTCTGCCGTCACAATGGAATTATTACAAAACAGTGGATTTATAGCCCAATGAACAGTACACAAGAAATTATCGACGATTTAAAACAAGGCAAAATGGTCATTATCATGGATGATGAAGACCGCGAAAATGAAGGCGATCTCGTCATGGCAGCGCAGTTTACACGCCCTGAGGACATCAATTTCATGGCGCGTTATGGACGCGGGTTAATTTGTTTAACTCTCACCTCTGAGCGTTGTCAAAAACTGCGTTTGCCCCTCATGGTGAGCGATAATAAAACGCCCCATTACACGAATTTCACCGTGTCTATTGAGGCCGCTGAAGGCGTCACAACGGGCATTTCCGCGGCAGATAGAGCGCAAACTATTAAGGCCGCTGTCGCGCCAGATGCCCGCGCTGAAGACTTAGTGCAACCCGGTCATATTTTCCCGTTAATGGCGCAAGCGGGCGGCGTACTCAATCGCGCAGGCCATACAGAAGCAGGATGTGATTTAGCGCGACTTGCGGGCGTTGAACCTGCGGCGGTGATTGTTGAAATTTTAAACGAAGACGGCTCGATGGCACGTCGCGCCGATTTAGAAACCTTTGCGCAGCAACATGACCTTAAAATCGGCACTATTGCCGACTTGATTCATTATCGTATTCAACATGAAAATACGCTTGATAGAATCAGCGAGTGCGCCTATCCAACCGAATTTGGCAATTTTCATTTATATGCGTATCAAGACAGAAACGATAATAATCTACATTTAGCGTTGGTCATGGGGCAAGTGAGCGGCGATGAACCCGTTTTAGTGCGCGTTCATGCACGCAATTTACTTGATGATGTATTTTCATCTAAACGCAGTGAATCAAGTATGTCTATTCGCAATGCGATGGAAAAAATCGCTCAAGCCGGATGCGGGGTGCTTGTCATTATTCGTCAAAATGAAACCAATAAAGCCCTCGCCGAACTCATTCATCGCTATGAACTCGCTGACAACGGTCATCACATACCTGCCCAAAATAACGATGTCGATTGGTGTACAACGGGTACGGGCGCACGCATATTAGGCGATTTAGGCGTGAAAAAACTCAAAGTGTTGGGTGTTCAGAAAAAATACGTTGCACTCTCAGGGTTTGATTTAGAAGTGTCAGAACACGTTGGCTAATTTTTTACTTTTAATTTTTTACGAGATTACATCACTATGTCACAAAAAATACGAAAAGCGGTTTTCCCTGTTGCAGGCTTAGGCACACGTTTTTTGCCAGCAACCAAAGCCAGTCCAAAGGAAATGTTACCGATTGTCGATAAACCCTTAATTCAATATGCCGTCGAAGAAGCCGTTGCCGCTGGGATTGATACGATTATTTTTGTTACCGGTCGTAGCAAAAACGCGATTGTTGACCATTTCGATAAAGCCTACGAACTGGAAAACGAACTTGCAATTCGTGGGAAAACCGAAACATTAAAAATGATTCGTCAAATGATGCCGCCCAACGTGACGTTTATTTTTATTCGTCAAGCTGAAGCATTGGGATTAGGTCACGCGGTACATTGCGCCAAACGCGCTGTGGGTAATGAGCCATTTGCGGTGATTTTAGCGGACGATTTAATCCGTAATGGTGACAATGGCTGTTTAACGCAAATGGTCGCGCAATATCACAAAAATCAATGCAGCATTTTAGGTGTTGAGCGTATCAATCCCGAAGAAACGGATAAGTACGGGATTGTGAAAACCAAAGAACTCACGCCAACGTTAGGCCAAGTCGATTTAATTGTTGAAAAACCTGCGCCTGACCGCGCACCATCCAATCTTGCGGTTGTTGGGCGTTATATTTTAACGCCGGCTATTTTTCACAAAATCGAAGAAACCGGTAAAGGCGCAGGTGGCGAAATTCAATTAACTGACGCGATTGCGGCGCTGATGCTTGAGCAAAACGTGTTTGCTTATGAATTTGAAGGCAAACGCTACGATTGCGGCTCAAAATTAGGTTACTTGCAAGCAACGGTTGAAGAAGGCTTAGTTCATCCAGAAGTACAAGAAGAATTCCTCGCGTATTTAAAAAAACTCGTTTTAGCGTAAACCATTGACAACAAAGAGAATGACAATGAAATTCCTAATAGAAAAAAAATCCCTTATCGGCATTGTCATTCTTTCGCTGATGCTGACGGGTTGTGTTTATTGGCTACGCGCGTTTCAGGTGTATCAGCAAATGAGCGATTTTGATAAAAATTTCGCTGTCGTTGTGACTGATGAATTTACGTTGCAATTCAAAGATCCCGTGCTTTACAACAAAGATTTTGTATCGCTCTCAAAACTTTTCCCAAGCGACGACTCGCCTACCCCAACAGGTCGCAAATGGCGTTACTGGTTTAGAAAAATTGACGCGCAAGGCAATATAATTAAACCCGAAATTAAATTCTACACAGACCTTTATTTCAATAAAGAAAGCAAACTCACCGCATGGTCGTTTTCCTCTTTATTTTTGGAAATTGCACCGCCTAAATTTTTAGAAGTATCGCTACGCTCCATTGGTGGCGCAGAAATTGACAAAGAAAAAAGACAGCTCAAAGCCAACAGCGCCTTGCTTGAAAAAATTAGCGACAATTTACCTAAAAAAGCCGCTGTCATCGCTAAATTAGGCGAACCGCTTGAAATCAAAGACGAGCCAGAGCAAGAAATTTATATGTATCATTTCCAGCTTGAAACGCAAGGCATTGAAAAAGGCTATGAAGATCGGGCGTTAAACGTGGTGAAACTCACGTTTGATAAAAAGACGCAAGATTTAACCCGCATGGGGGGCAGTTTTGCCGGACTGAAAGTGTCAATTAATTACAAAAACTTCTTAGTTGAACATTCGCAAGAAGATTAAAATCCCCCCTGTCCCCCTTTCAAAAAGGGGGATTCATTCTCTTTTCTTTCAAGCTAAACACACATCATGCTCGACGACATCAAAAAAGCACTTTGGTCAACAGCCGACAAGCTCCGCGCCAATATGGACGCGGCAGAATATAAACACCTTGTTTTAGGGCTTATTTTTGTCAAATATATATCCGATACGTTTGCGGCGCGGCGCGGCGCTGCGAATTAGAGCGATTTTTCAATGACCCCAGCGATGAGTATTATCTCGACGAACCCGAACTCATCCCCGATGAACTCGAAGACCGCGATTATTACACCAGCGTCAACGTGTTTTGGGTGCCAGAAAGCGCCCGCTGGGAACATCTTCGCGCCGCCGCCAAGCAAGCCGATATCGGCAAACGCATTGATGACGCGCTCGCCATTATTGAAGTTGAAAATCCCAAACTCAAAAACATTCTTGATAAACGCTACGCTCGCGCCCAACTGCCTGACGGCAAACTCGGTGAACTTGTTGACGTGGTGTCTACCATTGGTTTTGGTGAAGATGCCAGCAATGCGCGGGATGTCTTAGGTCAAGTCTATGAATATTTCCTCGGGCAATTCGCCAGCGCAGAAGGGAAAAAAGGCGGGCAATTCTACACCCCCGCCAGCATCGTCAAAACCTTAGTTGCCGTTCTCGCGCCACATCATGGCAAAGTCTATGACCCTTGTTGCGGCAGTGGCGGAATGTTTGTGCAATCCGAAAAATTCATCAAATCGCACGGCGGCAATATTGGTGATGTGTCCATTTACGGGCAAGAATCCAACCCAACAACATGGCGACTTGCCGCGATGAATTTGGCGATTCGTGGCATTGATTACAATTTAGGCAGAGAACCCAGCGACACCTTCACCAAAAATCAACACACAGATTTACGCGCTGATTTTATTTTAGCGAATCCGCCTTTTAATATCAGTGATTGGTGGCATGGGAGTTTAGAAGGTGATCCGCGTTGGGTTTACGGCACACCGCCACAGGGAAACGCCAACTACGCATGGCTACAGCACATTCTTTATCATCTCAAGCCAAACGGACGCGCGGGCATTGTGTTGGCAAATGGTTCAATGAGTTCAAGCCAAAACAGCGAAGGCGATATTCGTCGCGCCATGGTGGATGCGGATGTGGTCGATGTGATGATTGCGCTACCCGGACAGCTCTTTTTTAATACGCAAATTCCCGCGTGTTTGTGGTTCTTAACCAAACAAAAAACCACAAGACAAGGCGAAGTGCTGTTTATTGATGCGCGTAAATTAGGCAGTATGATTAGCCGTGTGCAAGCCGAGTTAACCGATGACATCATTGAACGCATTGCCAGCACGGTGGCGGCATGGCGCGTTGAAAATGAATCCGACTATCAAGATATTGCCGGTTATTGTCGCTCTGTTTCATTAGACGAAATTTCACAACATGGTCACGTTCTCACACCCGGACGTTACGTTGGGGCAGAAGAAGTCGAAGATGATGACGACGCCTTTGCCGATAAAATGCAAACCCTCACCGAAAAATTAGGTGAACAAATGGCGAAAGGCGCGGAACTCGATGCGTTAATTCGCTTGAAGTTGGGCAGTTTGGGTTATGATTTTTAACTATTTTTTAGAGGACAAATAAGATGAAACCCAATGATTTAGTTTTGCGTTGTTACGCGCAACAAGAAAATGAAGTACTGTTTAACGAAGTGATGCCATTAACACTCGCATGAGCT
>CAJBJW010000392.1 GCA_903953455.1 uncultured Pseudomonadota bacterium
AAGGGCGGAATGTAGCGTTTCACCATGTTCGACTTTCCCGCCAGCAAACTCCCAAAAACCACCTTGATGCGCTGTTTCATCGCGACGAGTAATGAAAAATTGCCCCACTTCATTTTTGACTATACCAATGACAATAGAAATAGGTAAATGGGCTTGATCTGTATTAATGGCCGTATTTAGCCTTGTTTTTTTACTCATCGGATAGTAAATCTTTCATGTTTGAAAAAAATGAACGTTTATTTTCTATTTTTGTTTCTTCGGGCAGTGCCTGACGCGCCGCCCAATGTAAATCATCTTGCGGCAACTCATCCAAAAAACGACTCGGCTCACATTCCTCATGGACACCACGCTGTTTTCGATGCGTACAATAACTGAGCGTGCATGTTTGCTGAGCGCGTGTAATACCAACGTAAGCTAAACGACGTTCCTCTTCAATACTGTCACTGTCAATACTGTTCTGATGGGGCAGTATTTTCTCTTCCATGCCAATCAAAAAAACATGTGGAAACTCCAGTCCTTTTGCTGCATGCAGCGTCATTAAACTCACCTCGTCATTGACCTCGTCTTCATGTCCACGCTCTAAAATATCCAGTAACATTACTTTTGCAATTAAATCACTAAGCGAAAACGCCGCACCATCCCTTGTATTTTTATCGATTAATTTTTGCAGCCAATTAAGCAAATCACTGACGTTTCTAGCACGTCGATCTGCCGTATCTCGACTTGGACTGTCTTCACGCAAGTATTGCGTATAACCTATTTGCTCAAGTAATTGGCGAATATGGGCAATTTTATCTTCTTCAATGCTTAATTGTGTTGATTGCCCAAGCATCCAATCGTGAAACTGCTTCACACGTCTATGCGATGTTGGCGTGAGGCGCGTGCCAAGACCAATTTCATTGCAAGCAGCAAACAAACTCACTTGACGCTCTCGCGCATACGTTCCGAGCTTTTCGAGCGTTGAGGCGCCAATTTCACGTCTTGGCGTATTCACAATACGAAGAAATGCCGCGTCGTCATTCGGATTTGCCAGCAATCGCAAATAACTCAATACATCTTTTACTTCTGCATAAGAAAAAAATGAGGTGCCGCCACTGATAAAATACGGTACATTTTTTTCTCGCAAACTTTGTTCAAATAAACGTGATTGATGATTACCGCGATACAAAATCGCATAGTCTTGATAACGCGTATTATTCATCAATTTGTGGTGCATAATTTCAGATACAATTTGCGTCGCTTCCAATTGTTCATTGCGATGTGCTAAAACGCGCAGTGGCTCACCCACATCGAGTTGACTCCATAATTTTTTTTCAAAAACGTGTGGGTTATTGGCAATTAACGTGTTGGCCACTTTTAAAATACGCTGCGTTGATCGGTAATTTTGCTCGAGTTTAATCACTTCTAAACGTGAATAATCTGTTTTAAGTTGAGCCAGATTTTCCGGTTGCGCCCCGCGCCATGCATAAATAGATTGATCATCATCGCCTACAACGGTGAATTTCGCCAATTTACCCACCAATAATTTCACTAATTGGTATTGCGTGAGATTGGTATCTTGATATTCATCAACCAGTAAATAACGCAAACGATGTTGCCATTTCTCCAAAATATCGGGATGACTTTGAAATAATAAAACCGGAATTAAAATCAAATCATCAAAATCAACTGCGTTATACGCATGTAAACTTCGTGTGTAATCCGCATATATATGTGCAGCATGTATATCATTAGGCGTTTTTGCACTGGCAATCGCTTGCTGTGGCGTCATAAACGCATTTTTCCATTGCCCAATTTTACCCGCACATTGATCAATTTGCGTATTATCATAATCGCCATGCTGCTGCGTGAATAAACTTTTTAGTACCGTGCCTTTGTCGTATTCGTCAAATAAAGTAATCGCGGCTTTATAACCTAAGGCTTTGTGCTCTTTGCGCAAAATATCAAGTCCAAGCGAATGAAACGTCGATACACGAAGACCGCGACTTTGCGAGCCATGCAATAATTTGCTGACGCGACTTTGCATTTCTCGTGCCGCTTTATTAGTAAACGTCAAAGCCGCAATATGACGCGCGGCAAGACCTTGCCTGACTAAATACGCGATTTTTTCCGTAATCACGCGTGTTTTTCCGCTCCCTGCGCCAGCAAGCACAAGTAACGGTTTATCCACTAATTTCACCGCAGCTTGTTGCTGTTCGTTTAAGCCTTTCATTTTATCCCTGTGAAAAAAGCGCTTTATTCACAGCGAAAGTCGCGGCGATTTCGGATGATATGTCGCCTGCATCAACACGCATTTTTAAACATTGATCGAGCGTTTGCATACCTTCTTGTCGCCCTGTTTGCATGGCAGAAACCATTTGAGCCACTTTTCCTTCTCGAATGAGATTTTTAATCGCAGGCGTTCCCATCATAATTTCATGCACCGCGATACGACCACCACCCAATTTTGGCAATAACGTTTGTGCAATAACCGCTTGAAGCGACTCTGATAGCATTGTGCGAATCATTTCTTTTTCCGTGGCGCTAAATACATCAATAATGCGATCTATCGTTTTTGCCGCTGACGAGGTATGTAGCGTCCCCAGCACCAAATGCCCCGTTTCAGCGGCGCTTAACGCTAAACGAATCGTTTCAAGATCTCGCAATTCACCCACTAAAATAATATCGGGATCTTCACGCAACGCAGAGCGTAGCGCGTCATCGAAACTGTGTGTATCGCGTTTTACTTCACGTTGATTCACCAAACTTTGCTTGCTTTCATGAACAAATTCAATGGGATCTTCAATGGTTAAAATATGCGCTTGCCTATGCGTATTTATATAATCAAGCATCGCCGCAAGGGTCGTTGATTTTCCACTCCCTGTCGCGCCTGTGACAAGAATTAATCCATGCTTCTTTTGACATAATGTTTCACAAATCAGCGGTGCACTGAGTTGTGCAAGCGTCTTCAATTCCGCAGGAATGAGTCGAAATACCGCTGCTGCGCCACGCGCTTGATGAAACGCATTAACCCGAAAACGGCTGCCATTTTCAAGTGTATACGAAAAATCAAGTTCTAAGCGCGTTTCATAATCCTCGCGCTGCGCTGCATTCATAGTATGATAAATAAGGTGTGCAACCTGCGTATTTTCAAGTACTGGAAAATTCAGTTTCTGCATATCACCATCGACGCGAATCATTGGCACTGCGCCCGCTGACAAATGTAAATCTGACGCGTGATGCTCAAAAGCAAGTGTCAATAATTCTGCAATATCCATTTAGCGTATTTTTATTTATTTAAGGTGTTTATATGTCGACATTTCAACTTCATGCGCAATTAAAACAGGATTGTTTTATTGTTGGACAATTTGAACTCTGCCTGGTTTTACTTCTCAATGACAGTCAATTTCCATGGTTTATTTTGGTACCACAACGTGAAAATATTCGTGAAATCTACGAACTGCAAAGTGAAGATCAACAATTATTGATTCAAGAATCGAGTTATTTTTCGCAGAAACTCGCCACGATATTTGAAGCAGAAAAATTAAATGTGGCAGCCATTGGGAATATTGTACCGCAATTACACGTTCATCATATTGTACGTTATCAAACGGACAAAGCGTGGCCTGCGCCGGTGTGGGGGAAATTTGCTGCTACGCCTTATAGAGCGCAGCAGCGAGATTCTCGCATTTCGAAAGTGACAGCCGTGTGCGACTTATTGCAGTAAGAATTCAGTGAAGAATAAATCTTTAAAACCAGCACTTGGGAGTTTTGAATAATCTCTCTTTTTCATGCGTTTGTGACCTTCTTGAGGCTCTTCCTCTTTTTCTTCTTCTACGCCTTCTGCTTTATCAATGGTTTTATGAATTAGCTCAACAGCTTGTTGACGCAGTGCTTCACGTTGTTCCATTGTTTGCAGGTTTTCAATTGAACGGTCACTAAACAACATCAATAATTCGTGTTTGATAGCGGCCATGTGTTTTTTCGTCGCTTCAGCCGCTGCACCTTCAACAAGGACCTGTACGGTAATCGCTAAAAACTTTTTAGGTTCAATTAGATTAACAACAAATTTGGGGGTGATTTCCATATACTGAATTTTTGCTGGGCCAGCAGCTTCACCCTCGCCACCTCCACCGTGCTCTTCAGCAGAAGCAAATGCGGGTAAAAGTAACAAGCTAAATAAGAGAATAAATAAACGCATAAAACACTCCAAAAAATTAAAGGGTCAAGTGCACTCATTATAACGAATTGTCTATCTTATGGCGAACTATCAAAATTGAAATTTTATTATCGAGACTTATGATTGTTCCATAAAATACGGGCTATAAAATAGATTCTGTCATTGTTTTTTAGAATACAAAATACATACAGGATCAATTTTGCAGACCGTAGGGGCAATCCCTTGTGGTTGCCCTATGTACCGCGATAATTATTGGTTGCACCTCAGGGCGACCACAAGGGACCTCCCCAATCAAAACGATTTCACTTAACATTAGTGCATTTGTTTTATGATGCACATGAAAATTAATTTTTAGATTTAGTCATGGGGATATAAAAAAATGAATTACAACACTTTGATTTCTTGCACAACGTTAAATAACCATTTAAATCAACCTGATTGGGTGATTATTGATTGCCGTTTTTCATTGGCAAATACGACGCAAGGTAAAAATGCATATCAACACGGACATATTCCCCATGCACGATACGCGCACTTAGATCATGATTTATCGTCAAGCATAACGCCTTTTACAGGACGTCATCCGTTACCCGATTTTCGAGTTTTAGTTGAAAAACTGGGAAATTGGGGCGTTTCAAATCATACACAAGTCATTGTCTATGACGATGCCGGTGGCGCATTTGCTGGTCGTTTGTGGTGGATGCTACGATATTGGCTTGGACATGAAAAAGTGGCCGTTTTAGATGGTGGGATTCAGGCTTGGCAAACACATTTTGGTTTAGTAACAACTTTACCCCAAATTAAACCTACCACTTTTCGACCTTATTTAAACGATACGCAGTGGATCACGGCAACCCGAGTTCAAAACGCGCTCGCACAAAAAAACATTTGCTTGATTGATGCTCGAACACCTGAGCGTTATCGAGGCGAAGTGGAACCGATTGATTTTGTCGCGGGACATATTCCGTATGCGCTAAATCGCCCATTTCAATTTAATTTGGATAACACGGGTTTATTTTTATCCACTGAAAAATTACGCACTCAATTTCAACTATTAATTGGCAATATGCCACCCGAAAATGTCGTGCATTATTGCGGTTCAGGCGTGACAGCATGTCATAATTTATTAGCGATGGAATACGCCGGATTGAGTGGTTCAAAACTTTATGCAGGCTCGTGGAGTGAATGGATTCGCAATCAGAATAGATCGATTTCAATAAATCAAAATGTGAACTAAATCACGTTTTAAAGATTGATTGAGATTAACAATCCTTTTTATAGTACAGTTCATATAATCTTAATTTCACTTTCAGATGAATAAGATTAAATACTTTTTAAACTCATTAATTTAGCTGAATTCAATTAAACGAATGAACAATCAACATAAAGATATAACTAAAAATTCAGGCATCCGAGATAACCATTATTTCGGTAAAGTTGGTGATTTTTTAAACGAGAAAATACAGCCTAATGCGAATTTACGATTTG
>CAJBJW010000393.1 GCA_903953455.1 uncultured Pseudomonadota bacterium
TGTTATTGCCATCGCGCTGTTTAGCTTGATTCTGGCGATTGACTTAAAAGAATTTGTTTATTTTTTGCATGTGAGTTTTATCATTTTAGGGGTTTTAGCCGTATGGTCTTACCGAGGCGTTGGGGCTGAGTCAATTTGGCCTGATACACCATGGTTAACGCAAACAGGGGCATTATGGTTTGGCGCATTCGCCTTTGTAGTCGAACTCACCTTTATTCGTCGTATCTTACATACCTCTATCTTATTGCCCAAATTAGATAATGTGCTTAAATTGCTCACTGGGTTGAATAGTTTTATTGCGTTTCTACTGGTGTGGACATTTTCAGTTGCCAAGTTTGTCGTCATTATTATTGCGATTTCTTCCATTATTATTTTTATTGTCTGTGTGATTGCGGCATTCAATAAAGAACGCAATGCGTATTATTTATGTGCGGGTTTAGGTATATTCTCCCTGGGCATTATCATCAATACGTTACATAATTTCGCGCTTGTCCCAACGAATTTTTTTACTATCAATGCACTTCAATGTGGTTCTGCTATTGAATTATTAATTTTCACTTTGCTTTTGTCCCATCGCTATCAACTTATTCGATATGAAAAGCGACGTAGTGAGGATGCGTTAATGACTGCAAAGCAGGAGAGAGTTGAAATTGAATCATTAAAACAAACGTATTTCGAACATCATTTTGCGATAGACAGGGCGGCTATTTTTGCAGAAACAGATACGAATGGAATAATTACGTTTGTTAATGCGCATTTTTGCCGTATTTCGGGATACAGCGAAGCGGAGTTAATTGGTGCGCCGCATAATTTATTAAAGTCGGATGTCCATCCGCCTGAGTTCTATCGCAATTTATGGGAAACCATAAGTAGTGGGAATGTCTGGTGTGATGAAATATGCAATAAGCATAAAAATGGCACACTCTATTGGCTAAATACAGTGATTGTGCCAATTTTAGATGCAGATGGTATGTCTCCCAAAAAATACATTACGATTCGCTTTGATATTACAGACCGTAAAAACCTAGATGCTGAAAAAGAGCGTTTTTTAACAATATTAGATGACGCAACTGATTTTATTGGTATGTCTGATATGCAAGCTAATTGGACTTATCTTAATCCCGCCGCCAAGAGAATGATGGGATTAGACGATGATATGGATATTTCACAGTTCAAAATTGACGACATACACAACAAAGAACCCCATTTAGTATTGAAAGAAGGTATTCCAAGTGTCCTTGAGACAGGAAGTTGGCAAAGTGAAAACATTCTGCATGATAAATTAGGTCGTGAGATTGTTGTTTCGCAAATTCTCAATCTTCATCGTGATAGTGCGGGAAATCCTGAGTTTTTATCGACGATTATGCACGACATTACTGATTTGAAGAATGTAGAGCACACTATGCGTGAAGCAAAAGACGCGGCCGAATCACTTGCGCAGTCAAAATCAGATTTTCTGGCGAATATGAGTCATGAAATTCGCACGCCCATGAACGCAATTATTGGCTTATCTCAATTAGCGCTGGATGTGCCGGCCAATCAACAAAGTCATTATCTCGAGAAAATTTTAGGTGCCTCGGAGAATTTATTAAGCATCCTAAATGATATTTTAGATTTCTCAAGGCTGGATTCTCATGGAGTTACCATTGAACATGCGAATTTCAATTTAGATGATTTGCTAAAAAATGTAACGAATTTATTTGATGTCATTGCGAATCAAAAAAACTTAGAGTTCGTATTAGAGATCGATCCTGTTTTTTCACGCTATTTAATTGGCGATGCGCTACGACTTCAGCAAGTGTTGACGAATTTACTCAATAATAGTATTAAATTCACGCAAACTGGTAGGGTGCGTTTAGTTATCACGGCTGTACATCAAGACAACGATCGGGTTTTATTAACGTTTACCATTATAGATAGTGGTATTGGAATGAATGCGTCGCAGCAGAAATTATTGTTTCAACCGTTTTCGCAAGCAGATACCTCGATTAGTCGACGTTTTGGTGGCTCGGGACTGGGACTTGTGATTAGTCAGCGGTTTGTGGAATTGATGGGTGGCGAGATTACGTGCATAAGCACTCCCAATGTTGGCAGTGAATTTTCCTTTACACTGCCCTTTGACATAGCAACGCCTGCGGAATCGTCTAAAAACGCATACGAGGTGCCGTCACGCAAAAAAACGCTAGCACAACGCATTGCTGAAGTGGCAGCGTCACTTGAAAATGTTCGCGTTCTTCTCGTTGAAGATACTCCACTCAATCAACAAGTTGCAAGTGAATTTTTAAATAATGCTAAGATGCTTGTCACCGTGGCTGACAATGGTCAAGAGGCGTTAGAGCGACTTGAACAAAAACCGTTTGATGTGATTTTGATGGATATACAAATGCCCGTCATGGATGGTTTTGAAGCGACAAAAATTATTCGCGATAATTCTCAATGGGCTACTATACCCATCATTGCAGTGAGTGCAGGGGTGACGCTTAACGAACAAGAAAAATATCAGCGTGCTGGGATGAATGACTTTCTCCCTAAACCCATTAACCCGCTACAGATGTTAGAGAAAATTAAACAGAATTTAATGTTGCCTTCTAACGAATAACCTATTTTTGGAGATAAAAAGTGACAGATGAAAATGTGGAATGTAACAATGATGAACACGTATCATCCGATATTCATCATGGCTTGCATGCGACAACGAAGATGCCGGATTTTGAATTACTGACAGGCTTTGATGAA
>CAJBJW010000394.1 GCA_903953455.1 uncultured Pseudomonadota bacterium
CCATGCAACCCAATCTGCAATGCATCTGCTATGTGCTTAAAAGTGATGCGGTCTTTTCTGCGTTGTTTAATCACTTTTTTGATCGTTTACCGTGTTTTAAGTTAGCCTTACCTCTATTCGCTGTATCAACATTTTCGCTGTGAGCCTGCACACGGTTTTGTAATAGTAGCATTTTTGCATCGCTCACCAGTGGACTTTATGCGAGATTTACGCGACTTAGTAGTGCTCAAGCTGAAAATCTTGTTATTACAAAATCAAAGTTGCTCACAATATTTATGTTATAGTAAATGTCATATATGACATTTATAAAAAGGCATTATCATGGCTGGGTTGTATCAACTTCAAGAAAGAATTTGGCAACATATTTTTAAGCATGAAAAAGAATTAGGGATTTCCAATGTGCTGCTATGTGGTGGTACTGCATTGGCAAGGTTCTATTTAGATCATCGCGTATCGTATGATTTAGATTTTTTTGTTCCTTTAAAGTTTAATCCTCTCTTGTTGCAATCCCAGTTAAAAGAGATAGGCCTCGTGTTGCTTGATACGCATCTTGAAGGGGGAAGTGACTATTGTAATCAACTCAAAGGAATTGTTCGTTTTGGTCAAGATGTTGTGAAAGTAGATTTCATCGAAGATATTTACGAAGGCATGTTTGATGCGGTATTCAAAGAAGGGGCGAAAACGGAAGTGATTGAGGGGTTATATCACAGGAAGATCCGAACGGTTTCGGGTATGTTTTTAAAAGATGGTCGTATTCAAAACGGACGACAAACGGCACGAGATCTATTTGATCTTTATGTATTAGGGCAGGAAGTTAAATCATTAAGCGTGTTTATAGAACACATAAATCAGCATGGTGCAAATATTCCCCTTGATGGGATGATGCGAGGTATTTTAACGATGCCGTGGATAGATTTACTCGATGAATTTGAGGAACTTGAGCGACATGAACGATGGAGGGAGTGTGATATAAAGATGATCAAAATCTATCTTGAAAAGGAATTGAACGCATTACAACACTTAAAAGATGTACAGGATAATTATGAATCTAGCTTCTGATGTTAACACATGGCATGTATCTCGTGTTGCTGCCTTTTGGGATAGACCCAATTTGACCCATGAAAAGTGGTTATCATCTATTTTAGCAGGTGATTCAAATAGCAATAAAATGCTTGTGCAAAGTCTACTCTTCATGAGTGATACTCATTTTATTGAACTTGTTGGTTTGCCTGTATTTATTGAGTACTATCCACAGTGGCGTGAATTTCTCATTAATGATAGTCAGCGCGCCATCATTAAGAAATGCACTTTGGATGCAAGGTGGTCACAGGAAGTTTGCGGCACAGTTTATATGAAACACCCAACAAAGGATTGGTTTACACTGACCAAAAAGCAAAAGGAAACGTTTGCTTGTATTTCGAATTTTGGATATGAATCCATTTATCAAGTTGCAAAACGAATGAATCGCAATTATCGCCGAGTGTATGATGATGTAAAGAGATTGAATGAGCTTCAGTTGATTCAATCTAGGCACAAAATCGTCAATGGCAAACGAACGATTATTGTGGGACTATAGCCGTATTTTCAATGTAGCTCATTAGCTGAGCATATTTTCAATCCATTAAAATGATAGTGTAATAAAAATTCAGGAGAACCAATGATGATGAAAACAAAGGCTTATGGTGCGGTAGATAAAGACAGTGTGTTAACCCACATGGAAATTGAACGCAGAACCCCTCATTCAGATGATGTACAAATTGAAATTCTCTACTGTGGTGTGTGTCACTCCGATTTACACACAGCCAGAAATGAATGGAAAAGTACGCAGTATCCGTGTGTCCCTGGTCATGAAATTGTCGGACGGGTGACAGCAACTGGTGACAACGTCCATCGTTTTAACGTTGGCGATTTAGTGGGCGTTGGCTGTATGGTCGATAGCTGTGGAACGTGTTATTCATGTGCTGAAGGCGAAGAGCAATACTGTGAAAGTGGATTTACAGGGACTTATAACGGTCCTGTATTCGGTGGTGAAAATACTTACGGTGGGTATTCTCAACATATTGTTGTTAAAGAAAGTTTTGTTTTACATATTAAACACAGCGAAGCCCAACTAGCCAGTGTCGCGCCATTGCTTTGTGCTGGGATTACCTTGTATTCACCACTTGTGCATTGGAAAGCCGGTCCTAATAAAAAAGTAGGCATCGTAGGGCTCGGAGGTCTGGGTCACATGGGTGTAAAACTCGCCAGAGCAATGGGTGCTCATGTTGTATTATTCACTACGTCGCTAAGTAAAATCGAAGATGGCAAAAAATTAGGGGCGCACGAGGTTTGTGTTTCCACAGACGTTAATCAAATGCAGAACTATCACAATCAGTTAGATTTAATTATTAACACTGTATCCGTACCTCATGATTTAAACGCCTATTTGCAACTTTTAAAACGAGATGGCTCGTTAGTTTTAGTTGGTGCACCAGAAGAGCCACACCCATCACCCGAAGTGTTTAATCTTATTTTTAAACGTCGGCAATTAGCGGGTTCATTGATTGGTGGGATTGCGCAAACGCAAGAAATGCTTGATTTCTGTGCTGAGCATAATATTGTGTCCGATATTGAAATAATGCCAATGGATTACATTAATATCGCTTATGAGCGCATAGTAAAAAGTGATGTAAAATACCGTTTTGTTATTGATATGAATACACTATGAGATAGAAATATGAGTGATACAAAAACTTGGTTAAATAATTATGTCAGTGGTGATGAGCTTGCCAAAACGACTGAAGATTTCGATACGGCATTCACCATAGCAGCAAGCAATTTTGAAAATGACGGCTGGTACGTTGATGATTGCGTCAATTTTATATATGACCATATATCAGAAAACTTAGAACACATTAGTGAAGAAATCATCAAAAATGCCATTGAGGTAGTGTTTGTTGAAAACGTGGTTGATGGAAGTGCGTCAGATGATTCCCTTGAAGATGAAGAGCAAGATAAAAAACTCACTCAAAGTCAGCGTGATTTTATGGGTGGTACTTATCGTGACGAATATGACGAAGATGAATACGGAGATGACGATGATGTTGAAATCGACGATGATATCTATGATGAATAATAGGGTGGCAGTGATTTTTTGGGTAGTGTAACGGATCAGTGTAGCTCAATCTAATTACACACAAATAGTCAAAATTTCAAACATTTATCCAAATAAAACATACATATGGAGTGTGTAGTTAAATGATGTTGATTGGCACAAGATTGCCATGCCAATCAACATCACTATAACGCATGTGTTTAAGCAAAGAATTATTTTTTATTTTTCGCTTTTTCTTCTGCAGCAGCGTTGAGATGCTCTAATGCAGCATTTGAGTGTGCAACCGCTAAATCAAGTTGTCCTAAGTTACCCTGATCAATTGCTTTCTCAAGCTCTTCAGCGCCAGCACTTAAATGTGCTTTTGTAACGCCTTTTTCTGAAATAGACCCTGCCAATGCATGATCGAGCGCAGCGCCAGCATGGTGAACGGCGTCTGAGGGTTTGGATGCGCTAGCTGCTTCTTTTGCATGCCCTATAGCGACTTTTGCATGATCTTCTGCAAATGCATAATTAGCTGAAACAATTAATAAACCAAACAAAATAAACGATAATTTACGCATATCCTACCTCCAAATAATGAATGTTTAACACATAATTTTAGTTTTTGTAATGAGGATCACCCTCTATTTTATTAGACACGAATCTAAAATAGGGGGCAATACATAAAAGTGAAAAATTTAAATTGTCATATTGGATGGTATTTTTTGCTTGGGAATGCGGATAAGGGCATCGATATTTCATTGGTGGTCTCTGCCGCTTCTAATGACGAAAAACATTCATTTAAGCTACGCAACATCACCTTGATATTAAAATCATTAGTATACTTACTTTTAGTGTGTTAATTTACATCTGCTAGCCCTGGATAACTAAAGCGATATATGAAGATAGATACTGCTTTGCGTTAAAGGTACTTAAGAAAAAGGATTTTTCGAGAATTTACAACTCTCACTTTATACCGCGTTAGCTATACAGGATTGAATTTAAATTATGCTATTAATTTAGGTAAATCATGAAAACGAAAATGCAGTTGAATAATATTAGAATTTTTGCAGTTGAAACGAGTTTTTCCTCATTTCCTTCTTATGTTATATGTACAGCTGAGCGAGTTAATGACAACGAATTTCGAGGAGAGAGTTTTTTACTCTATATTAATAATGCAATAAAAGCAAGATTAATTGCAAAGGAGGTATTGATCCAAAGTGAAAATATGAATTCTGAGTTATTTTCAGATATAGATGATGATTTTGTAATTGAGGAATGCCTGAATCAAGGTAAAACAAATATGTATGAAAGTTACAAAACTAAAATTATTTTTGATC
>CAJBJW010000395.1 GCA_903953455.1 uncultured Pseudomonadota bacterium
AAACACGGCTATCCAATGGTGCTCTGCGTGGTGATACACAGAGAAAATATTCATCAAATGCCAGAAATTTTGGCGATGGCGCAAACGCTAGGGGCAGATTATTTAGAGCTGGCGAATACACAATATTACGGCTGGGCGCATAGAAATCGAGATTTATTGTTGCCCACAAAAGAGCAATTCGAAAAAGCAGAAGCGATTGCCCAAGCCTTCAAAGAAGACGTCGCGGGAAAAATGAAAATTTATTACGTCGTTCCTGATTTTTACGAAGATCGCCCAAAAGCGTGTATGAACGGTTGGGCAACAACGTTTTTAACGATTGCACCCGATGGCGCGGCGTTGCCGTGTCACTCAGCACGGGATTTGCCGAACTTCGATTGTCCGAATGTGAACGAGTTTAGCGTTTCGGAAATTTGGCACGAATCAAAAGCCTTTAATTTCTTCCGTGGTTTTGAGTGGATGCAAGAGCCTTGTCGCAGTTGCGATGAAAAAGAAAAAGATTTTGGTGGATGTCGCTGTCAGGCGTATTTATTGACGGGGGATGCAAGCGCAACCGATCCCGTCTGCAGTAAATCACCCAAGCATGGCGTGATTGATGAATTGATTGAAACCGCGCGAGTATCTGCTTTATCGGGAAATGAAAAGCCGTTAGTGTTTCGCAATAGTAAAAATTCACTGAAATAAATGTCATGAAAAATACACGTTTTCTTTTTGGGATACTGATTTCTCTTAGTGTGAGTGCCCATGCAGCAGTAGTGACTATTCCAACATTGAAAACAAGCAGTGTGGCGACAACCACATTCAAATTATCAACCACGCTCATTGCGCCTTTCGTGAAAGGGAATAGAATCAACATAGATTATGGTAAAGGACTTAAAGCCATGACGTGTGTTGAGCTCAATTGCACGCTCTCTTCAAATATAGTGCCTTTAGGCGAATCCGTTGATTATAAGATTGGCATTTATAATTCAAAAAAAGCATTGCAAGGTGGTTTGCAAACAGGGAAATATAGTGTTTCAGGTATGACCACTACTTATGATGCCGTCGAGAATACGCCCGTTTCTCATGTTGGTATTGCAAGCACGATGGTTAAATTTACCGCTAATTTAAGTGCGCCACTCATCAAAAATTACAGCGTAAAAGTGGATTACGGCAAAGGCTTGAAGGCGATGACATGTTCGGGTAAAACCTGTGTTCTGTCGTCCAATACGTTGCCTGATGGCGTGTCTGCGACTTATAAAATCGGCATGTATAAGGGCAGTATGTTGCAAGATGAAACGATAAACGGCTCTTATTCGCTCGCCTCACCACCACCGCCAATCACCCAAGCCACGTATACTAAAATATCAAATTCGGGTACTGCATTAGAGGATACCGCTACGCAAGGCACGGGTGACACAGATTGGGCATGCACAAAAGACAATAAAACCGGCTTAATATGGGAAGTGAAAACCACGGATAGGGGATTGCATGACGCTAGTTCCATTTATTCATGGTATGAACCCAATGCTGCGCAAAATAGTGGCAATGCAGGTAAACAAAATGGCGGTTATTGTCGTGAAAGTCGTTGCGATACGTATGCGTATAAAAATGCCGTTAACGCCAAGAAATTATGTGGCGCGCAAAATTGGCGTTTGCCTACACGCAATGAATTGATGAGTTTGGTTTATTGTTCGGACAATAAATACACCGTCCTAGGTGATAAATTGACGGGGCATATTTGCACTAATTTTGACTCAGTAGATGGACCTACAATAAACGTCACTTATTTTCCAAATATACCAAAAGATTATCTGGTTTGGACTTCCACGCAAGATACAAAAAGCAATTCTTATGCGTTAATAGTTCATTTTAGTGTTGGCTATGTGGATGATTACGGAAAATTTTTTAGTAATCGTGTGTTTTTGGTGCATCGGTGAGGTTCTCGTGTGTGTGCATCCAATCGGATAATCATTTAGGCCATGACTAATAGACAGGGAAATCCAAAATGATATAATAAATTATATTTTAATATAACTTATGGATTATTTTTATGTACACAACAAATCTTCGTAAAGTGGGTGGTTCTGTCATGCTTGTTGTACCACCAGCATTATTAGATATGCTAAACCTTAAATCGGGTTCAGCCGTTGGTATGGCTATAGAAAAAGGACGATTATTCATTGAGCCACAACACCGTCCGCGCTTCACCTTAGAGGAGTTGTTAGCGCAATGTGATGCCACGCTTGATCTAGCACCAGAAGAAAGTGAATGGCTGGAGGCTAAACCTGTTGGTGGTGAGTTGTTGTAATGGAGCGCGGCGATATTTATCTTGTTTCACTTGACCCAACATCGGGCAGTGAACAACAGGGAACACGTCCTGTTTTAGTCGTATCACCTTCTGCCTTTAATCGTATCACGAAATTGCCGGTGATTGTTCCTATTACAAACGGTGGGAATTTTGCACGTACAGCAGGTTTTGCTGTACCACTTCAAGGTTCGGGAGCCTTTACCACTGGGGTTATTCGCTGTGATCAGCCTCGCACTTTGGATTTGCATGCTAGAAATGCCAAAAAGTTAGAAACACTTCCAGATTCCATTATGGCAGAGGTTTTGGCTAAATTAGCGCCCATTTTTCAATACTAAAACAGAAAGATATTTTTGGTTACAATGCTGGTACATAAGCATCTTCATAGTTTTCGATTAAAACGCTAACCAATTCCATTAACGATGCTAATGGGTGGCTTTCATTTTCTCCAACCATATCAACTAAACTATCCAACAACGAAACTGCTTTTTCGTAATCATCTTCATTATGCAAAACGTGAACATATTTTGAAAATTCATTCCAAGCAGGTGTTATGTGTTCAAGATATACAGTAGACATACATCACTCCTTCCATTTATTTTTATCGTACTCGCTATGCGTAAGCACATGACGAATATAAACACGTTGGCAATTGTAGTGGATTGCAGCAATTAAACGTACCTTATTGCCACCAATATTAAAAACCGTAAACTTATCCACTTGATTAGCAGAGGCGAAAAACGTTTTCAACTCGCTAAATGAGCTAAAATTGTTTGATTTTATTGTACTGTACCAATGTTGCAGTGCTGTTTTTACTTCTGGGTATAATTCAGCAAAATCATTCAATCGCTTGCGTGTAATAACGTGCATCAATCAACTCGTTTAAACATTACGGGTTTTCAAAATTGGATTTAAGTTATTGCCCACGTTCATTCACGCTTTCCAAAAGTTCACATCCTTTTTTTGTAAATTAGCGACTAGCTATTCGCTTAGCTTGTTTTCTTCCATGTGCTTTATGAAACGCGCTGCATCCTTGCCGCTTAATTTGGTTCTGCCAAACGCACTGCTTTTGATAGCCATAATTCCTCCTGTAAATAACAAGCTCATCCTCCCACAAAAAACGATTACGAGAAATACACTGTTTAAGCAGTAAAATATCCTTTTTTTATTTTTTAAAGCGCTTGTATTACAATGCTTATAGCGTTTAGGTAGGGCTCATGTTGTTTATTAGCATTAAATCACAAGTTTAACGTACTAACAATTATGATTGTAATATTTGTG
>CAJBJW010000396.1 GCA_903953455.1 uncultured Pseudomonadota bacterium
CGGGATAAGCTTCTGCATGAATATAAGAAATCTCTTTCAATTTCAATGCGCCTTCCATTGCAATAGGATAATGTGAGCCGCGTCCTAAAAATAAAGCATGGTGTTTTTCTGTAAAACGCTCTGCTAAAATTTCTATTTCTTTATCAAGCTGCAAAACACTTTCCATTTTACGCGGCAATTTAAACAACTCATCCGTAATATGTTGCTCTAAAACTTGATTTAGCTCAAATCGTCTTCCAATTGCAAGTACAAGTAACATAAGCGACACTAATTGCGTCGTAAACGCTTTTGTTGATGCCACGCCAATTTCTGGACCTGCGCGCGTCAGCAACACTAAGTCCGATTCACGCACTAGCGAACTTTCAGGCACATTACAAATAGCAAGAGTATATTTTGCACCTAAACGCTTTGCCTCTTTTAGCGCAGCTAAGGTATCTGCCGTTTCACCCGATTGGGAGATAGTCACAACCAACGTATCAAGTGCTAATACAGGATGACGATAGCGAAATTCACTTGCAACCTCAATACTACATGGCACACGAGCTAATTCCTCAAACCAATATCTTGCAACTAATCCTGCATGATAGCTTGTTCCACACGCTAGAATTTGAATAGATTTTATTTGATCAAAAATTCGAGCCGCATCAAACCCAAATGCACTATCTTGCAAACGCTGCGCAATAAAACGTCCTTCTAAAGTTTGCGTAATCGCAAAAGGCTGCTCATAAATTTCTTTGAGCATGAAATGCCGATATTCCCCTTTTTCAACAGCATCGGCTTTTAATTGACTTTCTTTTGTATCTCGACTGACAACATTATTTTTGTCATCATAAATAATTAACGAATCAATTTTAATTTCAGCAACGTCCCCTTCCTCAAGGAATATAAAGCGTTGCGTCACAGGTAAAAGTGCCGTGACATCAGATGCAACAAAATATTCACCAATTCCCACGCCAATCACTAATGGACTCCCTTTACGTGCAATGATCAGCGTATCTGGCTCATCAGCACACATAATGGCTAATGCATATGCACCCTCCAATTTAGGCAATGTTTCCTTTACTGCTTGCAATAAATTATCACTTGTTTGGCGGGCGTGAAAAACCTCATGAACAATCACTTCAGTATCGGTTTCAGAAGTAAACGCATAATTATTTTTAAGTTGAGCGGCTTTGAGTTGTTCATAATTTTCAATAATGCCGTTATGAACGACAGCCACATTATTGCAACTAATATGTGGATGTGCGTTTGCGGTACTCGGTTTACCGTGCGTTGCCCAGCGCGTATGTGCAATTCCAATATGGCCAGACATAGGATTAGCTTTGAGTGAATCATCAAGTCCTTTCACTTTACCTAAAACTCGTTGACGCATAATCGTATGTTCATGAATAACAGCAAGACCTGCCGAATCATAACCTCGATATTCTAAACGCTTCAAACCTTCCAATAAAATAGGGATAACATTTCGTTGCGCGATACCTGCGACAATTCCACACATTATAATTTCTCCTTTTTAATTGGACGCTGCCAATTAGACACCGAAACCTGTTTCGCGCGACTGAGCGTTAATTGCCCTGCAGGCGTATCTTTTGTAATCGTCGAACCCGCTCCAATTGTCGCATTTTCTCCAACTGTTACAGGTGCTACTAATTGTGTGTTGGATCCAATAAATGCACCATCTTCAATAATGGTTTGCGATTTATTGACACCATCGTAGTTACAGGTAATTGTGCCTGCACCGATGTTAACTTTACGGCCAACAAGCGCATCGCCAATATAACTTAAATGATTAACTTTGCTGCCTTGTCCAATATGTGATTTTTTAATTTCCACAAAGTTACCGATATGTGTATCACTGGCTAAAATGCTTTCAGGTCGAAGTCGAGCAAAAGGCCCAATACGACTATTTTGACCGATCACTGCATTTTCTATCACACAATTGGGTAAAATTTCCACATTATCGCCAATTATCGCATTTTTGATATTTGTATTAGCACCAATCTTAACATTGTTTCCAATTTTATTATCGCCTTCAAAAACGACATTGATATCAATTTCAACATCTTGTCCTAATTCAACAATATGTCCTCGCAAATCAAAACGTGCTGGATCACGCAACGTAGCGCCACGTTTCATGATGAGCTCTGCTTGGTGTAATTGATAGACACGCTCTAATTGTGCTAATTGTAATTTATCATTTACACCCAAAACTTCATTTTCGCTTTCAGGCGAGCACGTTTCGATCATAAAGCCGTCAGCGACCGCCAAAGCAATAATATCTGTTAAATAATATTCACCCTGTGCGTTATTATTATTTAATTGTGCCAACCAATTTTTTAATGCGTATCCTTGCACGGCTAAAATTCCAGTATTGGCTTCTTTAATTAATTTTTCTATTTCATTGGCATCCTTCTCTTCAACAATACGCAACACTTGATTATGTTCATTACGAACAATGCGACCATACCCTGTTGAGTTTTTTAAATTCACCGTAAGCAGCGACAAGGTTTTCTCGTTTACATTTGACAGCAATTTTTGCAATGTATTTTCTTGAAGTAGTGGTACATCACCGTATAGAATCAGGACTGTTGCCTCTGAATCAATTTCATCTGCCACTTGCTGCACAGCATGCCCAGTCCCTAATTGCTGTAGTTGCTCAACCCAATGAATTGATGAATTTAAGAATGTACTTTTCACCAGATCAGCGCCATGCCCAATAACAACATGTATGGCATTGTTTTCAAATTTTTCACTTAAATCATATACGTGACGCAATAATGATTTGCCGCCAATGGAATGCAAAACTTTTGGGTATTGCGAACACATTCGCGTTCCTTTACCTGCAGCGAGAATAATTGTAGTAAGAGTCATTTTCTTTTGTGTGTAAAGTAAACAAAAAAACCCGATAGCGTAGAACGTTATCGGGCTTTTATCTAAGACAGGGCGATAACTGGATAGTTACCCGCCGCGTTTTCTAAATCTTTCGAGTGTGCGCAACTGCATTACCGCTTGGAATAAATCATTTTCAGCGGTTGCATAATCAACTCTGCTTGTTTTATCCGATAAAATTTCTTCTGCTCTCATTTTCGCTTCAAGAGCAGCGGCCTCATCAATATCTTTAGCACGAATAGCTGTATTTGCTAAAACCGATACAACATGTGGCTGTACTTCGAGTAAACCACCAGAAATAAAAAACGAATAACTTTCCGTACTGCTGATTTTAACACGCACTTCACCCGGATTGAGCTTAGTAATTAACGGCGCGTGACGCGGTGAAATACCGACCTCTCCTTCTTCAGCTGGTGCAAATACCATTTCAGCCAAACCAGAAAAGATCTCTTTTTCCGCACTCACGATGTCTACATGCACTAACATGGTCATCTTTTGTTACCTAAAATTTATAAAGTTAGTAGACAACATAGGTACATAGCGCGATTAACGCGAAATTTAATTTCGCGTCTCTCACCTTACGCCTTCATTCCTTTTGCTTTTTCCAACGCTTCGTCAATGGTACCTACCATGTAAAACGCTTGTTCTGGAATGCTATCATATTCACCAGCAAGAATACCTTTAAATCCTGCAATAGTATCTTTTAAAGATACATATTTACCAGGTGATCCAGTGAAGACTTCTGCAACAAAGAACGGTTGTGATAAGAATCGCTGAATTTTACGCGCTCTTGCAACAAGTAATTTATCTTCTTCAGATAATTCATCCATACCCAAAATCGCAATAATATCGCGCAATTCTTTATAGCGTTGTAATGTACCTTGCACGCTACGCGCAACTTCATAATGCTCTTGACCAATAACGAGTGGATCTAACTGACGACTGGTTGAATCAAGAGGATCGATAGCTGGATAAATACCTAATTCTGCAATTTGACGTGACAATACAACGGTCGCATCTAAATGCGCGAAGGTAGTTGCAGGTGACGGATCGGTTAAATCGTCAGCAGGAACATAAACAGCTTGAATTGACGTAATTGAACCTGTTTTCGTTGATGTAATACGCTCTTGCAACACACCCATCTCTTCAGCTAGTGTAGGTTGATACCCAACCGCAGAAGGCATACGACCAAGCAACGCTGAAACTTCCGTACCCGCTAATGTATAACGATAAATATTATCAACAAAGAACAATACGTCACGTCCTTCATCACGGAAATATTCCGCCATCGTCAAGCCTGTTAACGCTACACGTAAACGGTTACCGGGTGGCTCATTCATTTGACCGTATACTAACGATACTTTATCAATAACGTTTGAGTCGGTCATTTCATGATAAAAGTCATTACCTTCACGAGTTCTTTCACCAACACCCGCAAAGACAGAGTATCCACTGTGCTCGATAGCAATGTTACGAATCAATTCCATCATGTTTACGGTTTTGCCTACACCCGCACCACCGAATAAACCGACTTTACCACCTTTTGTAAATGGACAAACCAAATCAATAACTTTAATACCTGTTTCAAGCAATTCATTTGCAGCTGCTTGCTCAGCGTAACTCGGTGCATCACGATGAATTGCCCAACGTGTTTTTTCACCAATAGGACCTTTTTCATCAATAGGATCACCCAACACATTCATAATGCGTCCTAGTGTTTCCTGACCAACTGGAACTGAAATAGGAGCGTTAGTATTTGTCACTTCTAAACCGCGACTCAAACCATCTGTAGTTCCCATTGCAATTGCACGGGCAACACCATCACCTAATTGCTGTTGTACTTCTAATACTAAATGCTTACCTTCTACAATCAAGGCATCATATACTTTTGGCAACTCGTCGCGCGGAAACTCCACGTCAACAACAGCGCCGATAATTTGAACAATTTTACCGCTCATAAAAATTCGTCCTCAAAACAACCCTACTCTAGGGAAAATTATTTTTTTGAAAATCTCGAAACACCCCCATAACTCTATGAGGGAACACTACGCTACTTACTTAATCACGAACTTAAACAGCGGCTGCACCAGCGACAATTTCTGAAATTTCCTGAGTAATAGCGGCCTGTCTAGCTTTGTTATAAATCAATTGCAATTCTTTAATTAAGTTACCTGCATTATCCGAAGCACTCTTCATTGCAACCATTCGAGCAGCTTGCTCACAAGCATTATTTTCAACTAATCCTTGATAAACAATTGACTCTACATATCGCGTCAACAAATGATCCAATACCTCTTTAGCATCAGGTTCATATATATAATCCCAGTGCCGACTACTCAATTGTTCATCTAAATCACTCGGTACAATAGGCAAAAGCTGATCAATTGTAGGATGCTGCGTCATGGTATTCACAAAACCATTGCTCACTAGGTGCAGTTCGTCAATTTCACCCTGTACATAAGCATCCAACATCAATTTTATAACACCTATAATATCATTTAGATGCGGAGTATCACCAAGTTTTGCAACATGACCTATTACTTTGATTTTTTTAAGCCCTCCAAAAAAACCATAAGCTTTTGATCCCACAGTACATACATCAACCTCAATACCCGCACTATCCCAATGTTTTAGTTGGGTTAACACTTTTCTAAATAAATTAGAATTTAGACCGCCACACAGTCCACGATCTGAGCTAATTGCAATAATACCAACTCGCTTAACATCACGTTTAACGAGAAATGAATGCTTATATTCAGGATTAGCATGAGCAAGATGTTTTATAATCTTTGCTATTTTCTTAGAATATGGACGTGTTGCCAACATTCTATCCTTCGTTTTACGCATTTTGCTTGCAGCAACCATTTCCATGGCGCGAGTAATCTTCTGTGTATTCTTAATACTGCTAATCTTTGTGCGTATCTCTTTACCAACAGCCATAAGAAGACCTTTTTACCAACTGTGAGTTTTTACAAACGTTTCAATGCCTGATCGAATGCTTGAGCCAATTTCATTATTGAAATCACCCGTTGCATTAATTGAGTCCATTAATTCCGTATGTTCCGATTTAAAATATGAAAGCAACGCAGCTTCAAAATCCAAAACTTTATTCACTTCAATATTATCAAGGAAGCCTTCATTAGCAGCAAACAGTGAAACACCCATTTGCGCTACAGACATCGGAGAATATTGCTTTTGCTTCATTAATTCAGTTACGCGTTGACCACGTTCAATTTGCTTACGTGTACTTTCATCTAAATCGGAAGCAAATTGAGCAAAAGCAGCTAATTCACGATATTGAGCTAAATCTAAACGCGTACCACCACCCAATTTTTTGATGATCTTTGTTTGTGCTGCGCCACCTACTCGAGACACTGACAATCCAGCATTAACAGCAGGTCGAATACCAGAGTTAAACAAATTACTTTCTAAGAAGATTTGACCATCCGTAATCGAAATTACGTTAGTTGGAACGAAAGCTGATACGTCGCCGCCTTGTGTTTCAATAATTGGCAGTGCAGTTAATGATCCTGTTTTACCGGTCACACGCCCATTAGTCAACTTTTCAACTTCTTTTGCATTAATACGTGACGCACGTTCAAGTAAACGTGAATGCAAATAGAAAACATCACCAGGATAAGCTTCACGACCTGGCGGTCTTCTTAACAATAATGAAACCTGACGATAAGCCCATGCTTGCTTGGTTAAATCATCGTAAATAATTAACGCATCTTCACCTTGATCACGGAAAAACTCACCCATGGTACAACCAGTGTAAGGTGCGATAAATTGAAGTGCCGCTGATTCTGATGCTGATGCAACCACAATAATTGTATGTGCAAGCGCATCATGCTCTTCCAATTTACGAACAACATTGGCAACCGACGAGCGTTTTTGACCAATCGCCACATAGATACATTTAATTCCAGTACCTTTTTGATTGATAATTGCATCAACTGCAATAGCAGTTTTACCTGTTTGTCTATCACCAATGATTAATTCACGTTGACCACGACCTACAGGAATCATAGAGTCAATTGATTTCAATCCTAATTGCACAGGTTGATCGACAGATTGACGAGCAATTACACCCGGTGCGATTTTTTCGATAGGGGAAGTTTCAACACAATTGATTGGCCCTTTGCCATCAATCGGATTACCTAGCGCATCAACAACGCGACCTAAAAGAGCCTCACCTACTGGCACTTCCAGAATTTTCCCGGTACATCTAACTGTATCGCCTTCAGAAATATGTTGATAAGCACCTAGAATAACCGCACCGACAGAGTCTCTTTCTAAATTAAGTGCCATACCAAAAGTATGATCAGGAAACTCTAACATTTCCCCTTGCATAGCTTGAGAAAGACCGTGAATTCTCACAATCCCGTCAGTTACGCTGACAACGGTGCCTTCTGTGTGTACTTGTGTGCTTAAGTCGAAGTTTTCGATCTTCTTTTTAATCAGATCACTGATTTCAGATGGATTTAATTGCATGTGGTTTTCTCGCTCTAAATTTAGAGTCTTTGTGCTAATTGTTGAAGTTGCCCTCTAATCGAACCGTCAATTACTTGATCACCTGCTCGAACTAGAACGCCACCTATTAATGACGAATCAACAACGACTTTCATGTTGACTTTTTTGCCAAAGTTTTTTTCAAGCACTTCATTAAAATGCTGTTTAGATTCTTTGGTAAAAGCATAAGCAGTCGTCACATCAATATCGATAAAGCCTTCATCTTCTGCTTTATACGTTTCAAATAATTCCGCAATAAAGGGAATTAGGTTCAACCTATTATTTTCAATAAGTAGCTTTAATAAATTGCTACCTTCTTGATCAAGCTGATCAGCACAGATATCTAATAATAATGTAAGCAACCTAGCTCTTCCAACTTTAGGATCATCAATCATCCCAAATATTGCATTATCATTCAATACTGCCGCCAAAAAAGATAAATTCTTTGACCATTTCTTAGATGAATTTGTTTCTTTTGCACGCTTAAATACGGCAACAGCGTAAGGTCTTGCCAATGTCGCTATTTCGTTCATGACGTTTAGCCTAATTGGTTAGAAACTTTATTAAGAATATCTTGGTGTTTAGCTTTATCGATTTCTGCACCTAAAATTTGTTGCGCAGCTGCCAAAGCTAATGATGTTACTTCTTGACGTAATCCGTCTTTTGCTTGCTGAATTTCTTGATCAATTTGTGCTTTTGCAGACAAAATTAAACGCTCACCTTCATGTTTCGCATTTTCTTTTGATTCTTCCACAATTTCATTAGCACGCTTTTGAGCAAGCGATACAATCTCAGCCGAACGATCCTTAGCTTCTTTCAGAACAATAATAGCCTTTTTTTCAGCCAATACAATTTGCTCTTGCCCTTTTTCTGCAGCTGCTAAACCGTCAGCAATCTTCTTTTTTCTTTCTTCTAAAGAGTCAAATAACGGTGGCCAAATGTACTTCATGGTAAACCATACCAGAAGTGCAAAGGTAATCATTTGCCCAATCAGAGTAGCATTGATACTCACGATGCGTTCCTATTGTTGCGATTAAAAAAAAACAGCATTTAACCTGCTGCATCCTTTACTGCTGATAAGAATGGATTTGCAAAAGTGAAGAACAAAGCCAAACCAACGCCAATCATTGTTACCGCGTCCAATAAACCCGCAACAACGAACATTTTTACTTGTAACATAGGCACCATTTCAGGTTGACGCGCTGCGCCTTCCAAAAATTTACCACCAAGCAAACCGAAACCAATAGCAGTTCCTAACGCGCCTAAACCTAAAACCAAACCTACTGCTATAGCAGTCATACCCTGCACATCAGCAATCAATTTTGCGAGTTCCATAATACCTCCAACGTATTGTTATAAAAAAATGTAAAAAAATAAAAAGTAAACTGAATTAAAATAATATGTTTGAATTATTTTAATGATCTTCATGTGCCATACTGAGATAAACAATGGTCAGCACCATAAAAATGAACGCTTGAAGTGTAATAATCAAAATATGGAAAATTGCCCATGGAAAACTTAATAATGGTTGAATATACCAAGGTAGCAGTGCAATCAATATAAAAATCAATTCCCCCGCATATAAGTTACCAAATAAACGAAGTGCTAATGAGATAGGCTTCGCAATCTCTTCAACCAACTTCAACAGCAAGTTAAATGGCGTCAACCAAGGACCAAAAGGCTGAAACATCAATTCTTTTGCAAATCCGATTGGACCTTTAACTTTAATACTGTAGAAAATAATTAAACAAAATACCGAGATTGACATTGCAAATGTTGCATTCAAATCTGTACTTGGTACAACGCGCAAGTATTCAACCCCCATCAAACCTGCAATTCCAGGCAAGATATCAACTGGGAATAAATCCATAAAGTTAAACAAAAACACCCAACAAAAAATCGTTAACGCTAAAGGCGCAATTAATTGACTCTTACCATGGAATGTATCTTTGACTTGACCATCCACGAACTCAATCAAAAGCTCTGCAAAATTCTGCACTAACCCTGGCACGCCTGATGTTGCTTTGTCTGCTGCTCGTTTAAAAAACCATACAAAAATCGCACCTAATACAACCGAGAAAAATAATGTATCAAGATTTAAACGCCAAAACCCCTCACCCACACTCAATGATGTTAAATGGTGAATAATATAACCGGTTGCCCCTTGGGCGGCGTGTGCTTCTGTACTCATTGTTCCTCACTTAATTTTTAACTTAATAACTTAACGCATGAGTAGTGCGAACCAAAAAACCGATAACGCACTCACATAACATGTTAACAGCGGTAATAATTTTATATCTGGCATTTTGTACACGAGAAAGAACAGTATAACTGTCATGAAAAGCTTAATTGACTCACTCGCGTAGAAAGAATTTATGAATTTTTTTGCCTCTAACTTGAATGATCGTACCAAACGTATACCTAAATAGGCATTTGGAATAATCGCAACCAACCCACCTAAAAATGCAAACTTTCCATTTACCTCATCTAACGTTAATGTATAACTCACACTAACAACCAACGTTATTAAAATTTGATATGCAATAATTTTAATAATTGATGATGCGTTTGCAATCATAAATTGAATTTAAAAGGCTAAATATATTCTGATGATTATATAGAGCGAATCATGTTAAATCAAGGCAGTTTCAAGATTGATTGATTTTTTAGTTAAACTATTTTACTTAAAATACCATTGAGTTCTTCTTGATTAGTGTAGAAAAAAACCAATTTTCCACTTCCATTTTTTTTACTTTCCACTTTTAGCCTACCGTCAAACTTAAGATCTAATTCAGCCTGAAATTGTGTAGTTTGTGTATCAATGCGCGTTGCGTCATCCATCTGCTTCGGATTCAATATACCTTTTACTAACTGCTCCGTTAATCGCACCGACAAACCTTGATTAACTATTTTGCGTGCTACCAAAATTTGTTGCTCTCCAACCAAAGACAGTAATGCTCGCGCATGCCCCATATCCAATTGATTGTTCAACAACATTTTCTTTACTTCTGGCTGTAATTCCAGCAAACGCAACAAATTTGTAATCGTGGCTCTTGATTTCCCGACAGCATCTGCAACTTGTTGATGTGTCATAGTAAATTCTGTTAATAAACGATGTAGCGCCTCTGCTTCCTCTAACGCATTTAAATCTTCTCGCTGGATATTCTCAATCAACGCAATGGCAATAGCGGTGCGATCATCCATTTCTTTAATAATGACAGGCACATGATGCAAACCGGCAATCTGAGCTGCTCGCCATCTGCGCTCGCCAGCAATAATTTCATAGCGCCCATGTGAAATACTACGCACAATAATAGGCTGAACAATCCCTTGCATCGCAATTGAATTCGCTAATTCCTGAAGCTTTTCTTGGTTTATATCTCTACGCGGCTGATATTTTCCACGCTGCAACACGTCTATGGGCAGTGAATGACTTCCTATTTCATCATTTGATGTACTGGGCATTTCACCCAAGAGTGCATCCAAACCACGCCCTAAGCCTCGTTTTTTTACATTCATGATAATGTTGAGTTATGTGTATTAAAAAAATCGAGTTGTTGAACTAATTGTTCAAATGTATCGAGCAATTGCTGTAGTTGTTGCGCTTCTAGAGGCAGTTTTTCCTTGTGCTGTACAAGTAAATTTTTTTGTTCAAGTTTTAACGATACGTTTTTTTCACTAGGCACTTCACTAAGTAAAGCCTCAAGTCCGCGACCTAAACGTGGGGCTTTAGTTGCCATTTTCACCTGCCGCATTCGCTAATATTTCTTTTGCTAACGCCATGTAAGCTATAGCACCCCTAGAGCTTTTGTCATAATTAAGCACGGGCAAACCATGACTTGGCGCTTCTGCAACACGGATATTACGTGGAATACAAACTTTAAACACATCCGTTCCAAAATAACGAATCAACTGCTCAGACACATCTTTTGTTAAACGATTTCTATCGTCAAACATCGTCCGTAAAATACCTTCTAAATGCAAAGTTTTATTGACCGTACTTTGAATATTTTTCAATGTACTCATTAAAGCTGAAATTCCCTCTAGCGCGTAATACTCGCATTGCATTGGAATAAGCAAGCTATTTGCCGCCACCATCGCATTAAGCGTCAACATATTGAGTGATGGGGGGCAATCAATAAGTATATAATCATAATTTGATTTAATTTTTTCTAATGCATGAGCAAGACGTAATTCCTTCCGCTCAGCCTGCATCAATTCAACTTCCGCAGCAGTTAAATCTGCATTTCCCGCAATCACATCAAATTTCAACGAGGGCAAATGAATAACAGTTTGTGATGCCTCAACCACTTCCATTAACAAATCATAACCAGAATGCGTAATATCATGTTTATCTATCCCGCACCCCATTGCTGCGTTACCTTGCGGATCTAAATCGACAAGCAATACTCGCTTTTTTAATGAGGCCAGTGACGCTGCCAAATTGACACTAGTGGTTGTCTTTCCGACGCCACCTTTTTGATTTGTAATGGCAATAATTTTTCCCACGTTTTCTCCTCAACTGTTAAGAAACTTGTATTTTAACTAAACAACGCTCGGCTTCAATGTGCGGTACGTGAAGCGGTATCAAGGTTGTGTTTGCACTAATACCAATCAATTCCTCTTGAGGAACCTGACCTTTCATGCAAAGTAACACGCCTTTTTCACCTAAAACATGTTGCGTTAATTCAATAATATCGGGCAAACTTGCAAAAGCACGCGTCAGCACCATATCAAACTTTTTTTCTGATACAAACGTTTCAATGCGACTGTGAGTCACATTAACATTAGGCAATTTTAGCTCCAATATCGCTTGCTGAACAAAACGTGTTTTTTTTGCGTTACTGTCTATTAAGTGAAATGCAATATCAGGTCGGCAAATGGCGAGCGGGATTCCCGGCAAGCCAGCACCTGTCCCCACATCCATAATACGTTGTCCTTCTAAGTACGGCAAAATAGCAAGACTATCAAGCAAATGTAAATTCACCATATCTTGACGATAACG
>CAJBJW010000397.1 GCA_903953455.1 uncultured Pseudomonadota bacterium
CACCAATGACTTTCAGATTCATGCGCTCACGCCAAGCACCTGCAATTTGTGCTAGGGCTAAATGCGTATCCTCTACTAGAATCTGAGGTAAATTCGTTGCCATTTTTTGATGAACAATCACAGCAGAGGCTCCCTGATGCTCTGCAAGTTCTACAAAATCATGCCCATCGAAGTTTTTACCTTCAATTGCCACATAAAGCTGCCCATTTTGCAACGTGCGTGTATCAATGCTTAATCCGTTGATTTCGCAGTTATGTCCAATTAACGTTCCGTGAACACTTGTCGCAATTTCAGTTAATGTCATTTTTATCATAAAGTTGCCAACACTTCGCGAACACATTGCGTATCGTTAAATGGATATTGCACGCCTTCAATTTCTTGATACAATTCGTGCCCCTTTCCTGCAATCAAAATACAATCTTGTGCACTAGCTTGCGTAATAGCTTCTTTAATCGCCTGCGCTCGATGATGAATAATTTGGTGTTTTTGCAACAGACAGCCACTCAAAATAGCGTGCATAATTTCTTCATTGGATTCAAATCGCGGATTATCATCGGTCAAATAAACGTGATCCGCATATTGCTCAGCAATACGCCCCATTTGAGGACGCTTGCCACTATCACGATTACCACCGCACCCAAATACCACCGATAAACTGCCTTGCGTGTGTTGACGCAAACTTTTCAACACTTTTTCTAGTGCATCGGGCGTATGAGCATAATCAATAATCACAAGTGGCTGATTATTTTCACCACCCAAACGCGTCATGCGACCATCAACAGACTTTAAAGTAGCTAATTTTTTAGCGGCAATCGGAAATTCAACGCCAAGCGCCAACATGACCCCTAATGTGCAAAGCACATTTTCTAAGTTAAAGCGCCCAATCAATGGAACATGTAATTTCTGTCTCTGATCTTGCCAACGAATGTCACATTCAATACCACTCAAATTCAGTTGCACATTGTTTGCTACCAATGTGTCACCCCGTAGTGATTGATTCTCAAGCGCACTCACACCAATAATAGCCACATTCGGCGCAATCACATCAATGACTTTTTGATGCATCGCATCATCTAAATTGATCACAGCAAAGTGAAGATTTTTTGTGCGAAATAGCTGTAATTTTGCCTCTAAATACGCATCCATCGTGCCGTGATAATCTAAATGGTCACGACTTAGATTGGTAAAAACAGCACCATTAAACTGCACGCCATTGACTCGTCCTTGCGCAAGGCCGTGCGAGGAAACTTCCATTGCAACGAATTGAGAATTTGTTTTTTTGAGTGTTGCGAGTATTTTTTGAACAGCTAGCGCATCAGGCGTTGTATTGAATGTTTTATGTAGTTGCGAAGGCGTTCCCCAACCGAGCGTACCAATAAACGCACAATTTGCAAGCATTTGACTTAAAAATTGACTGCAAGAAGTTTTACCATTCGTACCCGTTATTCCAATAACGGCCATCGCTTGTGATGGATGCTGATAAAAACGTGCAGCCATCTTCCCTAAATTCTGTAATAAATCGGAAACACCAATCGCAACCGTTTTGGCAATATCAAAATACGTTTCTGCAATATGCGCATCTTGACTATCGTATAAAATAGCCACTGCGCCATTCTCAATAGCTTGATTTGCATACCCAAGACCATGTTGCTTCGCGCCATTAAGCGCAATAAATACACTTCCTTCAATAATTTCATGACTATTTAACGACAATCCCAGCACCTCAAGATTGGAATCGATATCTAGCCAAGGCTCAAGCCATTCGCGTAGCGTCATCATAAAATCTAATTTTTCCCCATCAATAGTACGGGCATATTATCAGATTGATCAGGCGCAACCTCAAGAATACGTAATGCACCGCTCATGACTTTAGAAAAAACAGGCGCGGAAACGATACCGCCATAATATTGCCCAGCAGACGGCTCATCAATCATCACCACAATAATCAAACGGGGATTACTGGCAGGCGCCATTCCTGCAAAGACGGAGAAATAGCTTTTTTCAACATAGCCGCCTGCACCCGCTTTTTTAACTGTCCCCGTTTTTCCTGCAACACTATACCCATCAACGCGAGCTTCATAAGCGGTGCCGTCTTTTGCGATAACCGTTTCCATCATGGCGCGAACACTTTTTGCTGTGCGACTGGTAAAAATACGTTTTGTTTCGGGGTCTTCATTGCGTTTAAATAAACTCACAGAATGCAAAATACCATTATCTGCAAGTGCTGTATAAGACCGAGCTAATTGAAGAGCCGAGGCACTTAGACCATAACCGAATGCAAGTGTCGCTTGATCAAAGGGTTTCCAACTTGCGTAATCAAGTAGCGCCCCATTGGCTTCACTTGGAAATCCCGATGCGGTTGCTTCGCCAAATCCCAGTTGATGATAAACATCCCAAAAATATTTTGGTGGCATACGCAATGCCATCTGACTAACCGCAATATTACTCGACTTTTTAATTACCCCTGTTAAATCGAGCGTCCCATAATTATGAACATCTTTTACAACATGAGTACCTATATCAAAACTTCCGTTAGTTTCAAATTTTTCATCTGGGAGAACATAATGCCCATCTAACGCAGCTGCGACGACAAATGGCTTAACGGTTGATCCCGGCTCAAAAATATCGGTGAAAGCGCGATTACGATATAAATTTTCTTTTAAATTTTTGCGGGTATTGGGATTGAACGACGGCTGATTCACTGCGGCAAGAATCTCACCATTCTTCGCATCTAACACGACAAGTACTGCAGACTTTGCATGATTCACTGTCACGGCTTGAGCTAATTCTCGATATGCTAAATATTGAATTCGCTGATCAATACTCAATTCTAATGTCTTACCCGATACAGGCTCTTTGATATTTTCAACATCATCAATAATCTGACGTTTACCATCTCGAATCACGCGCTTACTTCCCGCAACACCTCGCAAAAGGTGGTCATAAGCGGCCTCTAAGCCTTCTTGACCTTTATCATCTAAATCAGTAAAACCAATTAAATGGGCAGCAACACCACCCGTTGGATAGAAACGTTTGAATTCACGCTCGAAATAAACGCCTGTCATTTTTAAATTTTTGACTTGATCCGCTAAATTCGGGCTGACTTGCCTTGCAATATACGCAAATTGCTTATGCGTATCCGTGAGTAAATCGTCGATTTTACCGGAAGGCACACTGAGCATATGCTCGAGTTGTTTAATTTGCCAACGCGTAGCGCCACGAAATTCTTGTGGATTGATCCAAACAGATTCAACAGGTGTGCTAATTGCGAGCGGAGCGCCATTTCGATCACGAATAATACCGCGATAAGCAGGCACCGCCACATCACTAATATGTCGCATATCACCTTGCGCCTGCAGAAAATCTTTATCAAAAACCTGCAAACTCACGGCTTTTGCAACTAACGTCACCATACCAAAAATAATCACACCCAAAACCCAACGCCGACGCGCTGAAAAATCGCGCGTAAATAACGTAATTTCGTTTTTATGTCGCTGATACTTCATTATGGTTTGATATAAATAATTTTTTCTCGTGCAGGCAGAACAAGCCTTAATTGCTCACGCGCAACTTGTTCAACACGATTTTGTTCGGAGAGAGTGGTCAGTTCGAGTTGTAATTGCCCCCATGCCACTTCGTATTGATCGAGAATTTTTTCTTGTTTTTGAATGTCGATAAAAATAAGACGTGAATTATATTTTTTATAAATCACTAATAATGCCGATATAACTAACGTAATGACAAGTAAGCTCATACCAAAGAAACGCGCCATGAAATTAAACCCGCTCAGCAACACGCATGACAGCACTGCGCGAACGAGGATTTAACTCAATTTCACTTTGGCTTGGTTTAATGGCTTTGCTCAACACGGTTAACACACCTTTTTCAATATCTGCTTCTTTAATAGGTAACTTTCCAACATATTTCGCACTCGACTCATTGCGCATAAATCTTTTCACTATTCTATCTTCAAGAGAATGAAATGAAATCACCACCAGCCGACCTTGATGATTTAATAATTTTGTGGCTTGCTCAAGTACGGAACTTAGCTCACCTAATTCATTATTCACGGCAATACGAATAGCTTGAAAACTTCGTGTTGCAGGATGTTTATGTTTTTCACGAATGGGAATGGTATCTTCAATCAATTTAGCAAGCTGACGCGTGGTTTCAATAGGCTGTGTTAACTGATAGGTCTTAATGGCACGTGAAATTTGCCGTGCAAAGCGTTCCTCGCCATAATCAAATAAAACATGCATTAAACTTTTTTCATCGATTTGAGCCAGCCACTGTGCAGCAGATAACCCTTGCGAGCAATCCATTCGCATATCAAGCTCACCATCATTCATAAAACTAAAGCCACGCGTTTCATCATCAAGTTGGGGAGATGATACCCCTAAATCGAGTAGAATACCGTCAATCTTACCTGTTAATCCGAGTTGTTCAACTACCGTTTCCATTTGAGAAAATGCGGCATGATGGAGAGAAAATCGATTATCTTGCCTCATTATTTGTGCATTTTCACACTCAATGGCAGTGTTATCACGATCAAATGACAATAACTGTCCCTTTTCGCCCAATGCTTCTAACATTCGTCGACTATGCCCACCGCGTCCGAAAGTGCCATCTATATAAACACCCTCTTTCTTAATCGCTAAATGTTGCAATGCCTCTTCTAGCATGACCGATAAATGGACCATCTAATACCCTTTTGTTATTAAAAGACTTAATTAATATCATTCAATAATTAAGCTTTTATGAACTATTAATTTCAACTCACTGTAGTCAAATGTGATGTTATCGCGCATTTTTAATGATTAAAACTCACACGACATTGCTTTTAGATCATAGAAAAATGTTAATTTTTCTCAACTCATTACTTTTAAAACAATAAACTATATTGTTATTTCTAAATTAAGGGAAAGAGTTAACCTATAAGCCGGATTTTGTCTTGGACAGTCATTCATCTAGGCGTTCAGTCACCTGAACGCTCAAGCAATCTACCCGAAAGCCGCAAGGGCGTGCGTTAGCTTTCCTATTTGATCTTGCTCCGAGTGGGGTTTTCCCTGCCACACCTGTTACCAGTTGCGCGGTGCGCTCTTACCGCACCATTTCACCCTTACTGACTTGTTAAAAACAAATTTAGCGGTATATTTTCTGCGGCACTTTCCGTAGGCTCACGCCTCCCAGTCATTATCTGGCACTCTGCCCAGTGGAGTCCGGACTTTCCTCCCTTCTATCATTACAATAAAACGGCGACCATCCAGTCAACTCTTTCTCACGTTAGTTTAGCACATTAGTTGGATTTTGCATTGCGAGCACGCAATCAATTTACGATATAGGACTTTTTTAATGCGGGATAATATGAATCTCCGCATTAAAAATGTCGTTTTAATACACGCTACCTATTCGGCAGGAAAATATGACGTTAGCTATCAAGCACAAAATAGCGTTTTTAAGCTGCCTATTCGGCAGTGAGTGTAAAAGTAAATGCTATCATATTTACCACACATTTTATAAACTGCCTGCACGGCAGAAAATATCATAAATATCAACATTTGAATTTGTTAACACCTCTAAACTACCTGCACGGCAGTGAACGTTCACATTGAGACGTTCTGATAAAATGTTATCTATAAACTGACTATTCGACAGTTCACTTTAAAATTGTATTAGCTAATGTCGCGATCATTTTCTAAACTACCTTTGCGGCAGTGAATAAAATAATAATGGTTAAATAAAAAGAAACAATTTATAAGCTGTCTATTCGGCAGTAACACCCACACCACTACAAATCAGAAGTGATTCCATACTGCCTACACGGCAGAAAATTCGAATAGTTGCATAATGAAAAAAACAAAAATTTATAAACTATCTGTTCGACAGTAATAAAATTAGGATGACGCTTAAAAAACAGGAACCGTACTTTTATCACTTAACCCGTACGTTGAAAACACAAACTCGTCACTCGCACTGTTTTTTTGCGAATACACGACAAATAAGCGAAAACATTCACCATTACTGGCGCTTTTTATGCTCATAAACGGCAAATCTGTTCGTTGCTCTGAATGTGAGCGTAATTTAAATAAGGCTTCCTCAAAGGAAATAGATTCGCGTTTCGCTTTACGCCGCGCTAAACGTGCATTACTGCTTTTAAGTTGAACACGCTGGAAACACGCAAAAGTCGTTACGTTTTCTGGTACGTCTCGAATATTTGTGACATGAACATAATCACTGAGTTTTCGAAAAGTATGTTTTGCATTAAACTGTTCAAGCATAACAATATTCTCTGCAAATAACCGAATCTTATCTCCTAATGTATTTGTCAGTGCATTATATTTGGGAAAGGAAACGCCTATGGGTTGCAAACCGCCTTTTTGCACAGAAAGTATAGAATTCTCGCGCTGCATATCAACTAATTTCAGGTGCAATTGTTGATACACTTTCTGTAACAAAAAATTAAGCGAAATATCCACGTCTGGCAACAATGTAATTTCTAAATAAACGGTCATGTTACTTACTCTTTTTCGCTTTCGCCAAAGACACCACCACGCACTAAAACCGCCATGACATAATGCTCGGCTTCTTTATTCTCTAATTGTCCACCACGGGCAAATTTGTCAAAGAGTGAGAAAAAATCCACTTTTTCTTTTGGTGTTCTAAATGCTCGCCCTAGATTTGTCACTGCGCCATAAGGCTCAATGGCTATGGGTTTGCCATGCTCTGAAAATTCGGGATACCACGTATCAATTGAGCGCAATGCATTACCAATTTTCTGCGAGTGTAACGCAGCGACATTTTTAACATGATAAAGAATTTTACTTTTTTTTGATTTACTATTGCCTTTATCAAGGACTAATTCCTCACTAGGATAGACGTCTTGCGCATGACCAATTTGAGCATAAGCACTCACTTCCAAAAGTAAAAACTTCACCTTACCCGACAACGCATCCGCAATATGTGTTGCTAAATCAACAATATCGTCACTGATATCATCAAAATGTTGTGTACTAAATTGCGTTCCATCAAAAATCCATTTCTTAGCGGCATTTGAGATTTTGACATGAATTTCAAGTTGCTCAACTCCCACACGATTGCGCCATAAAAAACGGCCATTGGCTATATTGATCGCATAGCGTTTAGCAATGGTCATAAATCCTTCCTCTGCAATATACGATTTTACGGCGTTTTGATATCCTTCATAAAAAACAGCGTTATTACAGGCAGAGGGAAATTCAACGCCACTGAGAATTTTCAACGTAAAGCTCAGCTTTAGCGTATCGTGTTCTGGCAAAAGTGAGCAACTATCGACAGTTTGCAAATTTGCTTTTTCAACCTCAGCATCCAATCGTATTGAATCATCTTGTAGCGCTTTTTTTAATCTATTAGAAATGGTACCACGCACAGATTTTTCCCGTAATTCAAGCGGATACTCCAAAGTACCTCGCTGCTGCCATGTTGTGCCATACAAATAGCCATCAGAGGGAACGAGTTTCTTCTCAAAAGCGAGAACAGAGGCTTTATCATCTTTTTTCATTGCCATTTAATATACCTTCCTTTGAATGTGTAGTTTTTTTATGAATTTTGCTTGCAAAGATACAAATTATTTTTTAAATCTGCGTGATAATGCCAAAGCATCTCGTCAATATTTTTTATTCGATATGGCCTAACAAATTCACCTAATGTCACCACGCTTTCAGCAAAGCGGTGGGGCACTAATTGATCTCGTTGATTTTCTGCACGCCCAAGTGCACTAACACCATGAAACCCTGTTGAGACAGGCACAATATTTCCGTATATCTTACGTTTTTTTATCCATTCAACTCCGCCACCCACTTCGCCAATTTCACAACGGTGCTGCATTGTTAGATAATCGAGTAACGAATCAATGGCATTTTTTCCTTTTACCATCGACGCAATCATTAAATCGCGTCTCTCAATCAAAATATACGAGGGCATTAATCGACGCATCAATGTACGATGGACGTTTTCATCATGTAACTTAATTAATTCAGGTGGTTGAAAATGTAAAATATCCCCCCCCGCTAACTTTAATTGATGTAAATGTAATACTAGAATCTCTAAAAGTTCATTTTCATCAAAAGGTAAGCCTTCACACGCAATAACCAGTGAAACGGTAATATGACAGCGCGCCTCCTCAATGAAAGCTGATCGAGAACCATCTTTCTCAAGGGGACTACCTCGGCCAACAATGGAATACACAAAATCGCCACGACCTTTATAAACTTGCAAATCAAGTTCATGGCACGCAATGCCAACACCTTCAAAACACAATTCATCAAATCCATCTTGATGAAGCTTTCGCTGTAATGCGTGAACAGCACCAAGCCAAGCAGTCATCGCCGGAAAACCTACTGTACAAGTACTTGATAAAGCATTCGCATTCTGAATAGTAATATGAGGCAGAAACAAAATCGTTTTCACAGAAACCCATCCTTATTTTCTTCAATAAACGCGCTTATTTCGCTCAAAATTGCCTCGCTTAACACCTTCGCTTCTTTTCCCATCGTTTTTTTATATCCCTCTAAAAACCAAAGAACAAAATCCTGAATGATCAGCGGTAGCCAACTTTCATCTTTTACTCTCTCTTCCGTCCATAATGAATCCAACCAAATTTTTTGATAATGTGGAAGCTGTGTTTTCTCTGACCAACCTGCTTCACACTTTCTCAGTTGCCAAATTCGCCCAACCATAGCGTCCATCATGCAATGGATCAGATTATTCTCACTTTCACTTAACGAAAAAAAATCTCCCTCTTGCGTTATCGAGCGATGAAAGGCCTTAAAACCCTCTTTGTACAAACTAGAATTAACACTACTTTTAAAAAAATCAGTCGTGGGCGGCACTATCGAACGTGCTTTTAATGGCGGCGGGATACACGTCAACAAATACGATTCCCCATGAAACTTATTGTTTAAAACACTTATGTTTTGAGGTTTCGTTCCACCAAAACCGATAACCACTAAATCGTGTATCTCATCAAACCCCTGTGAATGAAATACACTATTTTTTTCTGCCTCTCGTGCTTGTTTGGTTTCATCTGAAAAGCGCAATTTTTGTACGCGATCTTTGAGTGCAAAAATCAACCCCGAAGGCGTGAGAATTGAAAGTAAGTGATAATTGTCATCTACAGGAAAATAGACCTGTTTGACTTGGCTACTTGTTTGGACTTTAGGAAATTTATCGCGTTTTATCGCTAAAAAATTGAAACGCAATTTCTCAAATGGCGTCGATACATCACTAAATTGTGCACGAATGAGCGACGTATCATTTTCTAAGTGCTCTAAAACTGTTTTACCATCCATTAGCGTCAGTGATAAAAACTTATACACATCCAGTGCTGCCGCATTACCAAATACATCAAGTTCCGCGTCCACATTCCCTGAACGTAAAAATCCATCTCCAATAAACTCACTTTTAAAAACAATCGAACTTGTTTTAGCACTTGGATGTGTAAATTTACTTGGATGACTAACCAGTGATAATTGTCCTGCTCTCTTTGCGGCTTCGGGAATCCAATTTTCAGGAAGAAAGCTCTCTTCTACTTGACTATCAGGAACCTTATTACCCAAACTTTTCAATTTTGCCGCTTTGCGCTCAAGCAAAAAAGCGTGTATTGCGTTATCTAACATTATGTTACCTTTTCAATCTTTTTCGTTTCAGTCCATGAAAATTGTTGCAATACCCAAGATAAAGAAAAAACACTCACTACTGTGTAGCTGCATTTTTCGCCATCATTCCAAATGCACTGCAATACAGAAGTCCATTTTGTGCATCTTGGGGCAAACTAATTTCGCTGTAACGCATCGCAATTTCACTTGCTGCCATAGATTTTTTATTCGCCATTTTTTTTATCACAGCCGCATAATCATTCTGAAGCCATAAACGCTTAAAATAGTGTTGACTCAATTCGCGCATTTCAATTTGTCTAACTCCCTCGATACTGACAAATTTTCCTTTTTCATTTTTTTCAACAAACTGCCACGCATCATCTTCAACTTGAATTAAATGGCATTTCGTACTTTTTTCATGTAATTCAAAAGGCGTCAACGCTTGGGGTATCGCCGTCAAAAACCAACAGGCATTAATCCAACCTGCTAAATTCTCAGCACCTTTCTTATCATACGCTGTCAACGATTGCGTCATTACATGTGGTTTTGTCGAAAATTCAGGCTCAATAATCGACCAATCAAACGTATAACGTTGCCCAATTTCAGACGATGAATTAGTCACTAAAATATAAATAACGTGTTGGGCTTTACTTTTTTCAATTTGTTTACGAATAATCGAATTTTCAAAAGCCACATTGATATTTTCACGATGAAGGACTGCATCAAGATGTTGCTCTTGCTCATTTCGCATGAACAACACTTGCTGACTATGATGCAACATAATTTTAATATCCACTTCACTCGACCATTCATGCTTCATCAAAAACTCAGCTAACTCAATGCAAGATGTCGTATTCGCCATATTGAGTAGACCAAAGGACACTTTTTTGCCCGTTGGCTTATGGAGAGTAGAATGGCGTATATGTTGATAACGAATCATGTTAATGACCGTATCATCCTTAAAGTTATCTAAAGGAATTGCTTCATTTTTATGTTTCACCGATTTTTGAACTATTTTTTTTCCGTACGCTGTCATAAATTCTGTATGAAAATGTCTAAATTCGAGTTGGCAATGTTCTTTCACTGCAATAGAGTGAACTTGCGTAGATGATTCGTTGACCCATGCACACCCAATGTTTTGGTTGAAACCACGTGATCGAGCAAAAATTTGCCAACCCGATTGGTACGCATTGAAATAGCCTTCTGCAACATCTTGAGTCAAATTAGAGGAAGAAAGAATCACCTTACGCCCTAGCATCCCCGCTAAATGAATTAATCGACCAAGCGCTACTAAAGTATCACTATCAAAACAATCAATTTCATCAAGCACTAAATCTGACGACATTAATCGTAAACAGGGCAAAATATAGTGATTACCATTTGACGTTTGCGTAGCCGCAATTAAACTTTCTATGGTGCACGCTAATACAGGGGAATAAAGAAATTTTTTATCGCGGGTTTCTTTGAAGAGCGTTGCAGTACTTTCATCAAAAATTGAGCAATCAAAATCCACTTCATCATTGAGCAATTCATCAACTAAATGATCACCTGATGTATTTTCAAGCGATAGCGTTGATTGTTTATAAAATCTTGCAGGCATTTTTGCACCAATCACAACTGCCAATTCTGAACTATCCAGTCCAAGTTGGGCGCGATATTGCTCACCTGTTTGAAGTGTTAGATTTTTTGACCCCAACGCAAAAACACCGCGCAGACTATCTGATTCTGGAGATAAAGCGCGCAATATTTTTGCATTAGCACCTATTTTTTCATCATTTCTTTGAGACATATTTACCGCAAAAAAACCGTAATGCGAAGAATTGATATTTTCACTATGACGCCATTTTTTTATAGCAGACACTATATTATCGTGCCAAGAAAAAAGGAAAGACGACGGCTCCCTTTTAAGTTTAGCCATATCTTGAGCGCAAGGTAATTTTGATTCCATTTCAGGAAAGTAATGCACTGCTTTTAGCGCATTGTCCAAAACACTCACGAGATGCTCATCAAGCCTCTTTGTTTTATCCTCAATTTGCGCCAATGCGTTAAATTCACTTAGCCATTTAGGACTAGCTTCTTGAGCCCTGCCAACATAATCCCCTAGCATTAATGCTAAACGGGCATGATGCAATACCAAACGCCACGTATCATCTTCAATTACTTTATCAGCCAACTGAGCACAATCTTGCATTTTTGTAGCCCATTTCTTCGCTTCTCTGCACCATTGTGCTGATTGACTAGGAAGTCCATTTAAAAAGGCTAAACTTTGCGCAGAGTCATCACCATGGCGATAGCCAAAATCAACCGTAATAGCTGAAAGTAATTGCTTGAAATCTTTTGGTGGCGCTTTACCTCGCCAATCATTTTGTGGCAAAGGCAAACGATGATGTGAAAGAATGAGCCAACTAATTAAACAGGCAAGAGGAGGCAAATCTTTGAGCGGACGTTGAACTGTATTTTTTGTCACTGTATCGAGTATTTGAGCCTCATTAAATTCTGCAATCGCGAGTCTTTCGAGCCAAGCTGAATCTGTTTTATCACCATTGATAAATGCATGAAATAATAAACAAGAAACCCATTCATGGCTCAATGCTTCATCCGGAAGTTGACCCGACTTAAGGGTTTGTTGAAAGCAAGCAGCGGCATGCCCCCAATCATGAAACAATGCCGCAACCGCTGTAATACTTTTAATCAAGGGTAAGTATTGCCAGGCATTGTCACTAGGCAAATTAATGAAGTCACTGACTGGCACCGTAGATTGTGTCGTGAATTTATGACGATTCCCCACAATCCAAACCAATTCAGAATCTAACTGATCTCGAAATGCGTAGCACAAAACTGCGGTATTTTTGGTTGCAATTCGACGCAACTGTTTTTTAACCGTTTGCAGTCCCTCATCCGTCATAATGGTTTGCCACGTATTCTCTCCAATGCGGTTAGCAAAATTATCAAGAATCTGTGCTGTTTTTGATAACGCATTTTTTTCACATTCTGAAACAAAATTGACGATCATAATCTATACCCCTCAGTACTCATTTGTTTTACCGCATCAAACATAAAATCTAACGCATTGTGCCTTGTAAATAGTTCTAAACATTGCTGGCGAAATGCTTGCTCGCTCATTTTGGCTTTCGCACAAATAAAAGCTAACGGAAGAATTAACGTGTCTTTAATCAAATCAGCCACATCAAATACCAACGCTCCACGCCTTGTATTTGAATGCATCACAGCAAAACCATACGGGATCCCGAGGACCCAAAGTGTGGTAGCAGCAAGTCCATAAGCCAGATATTCACCCTGATTTAAAAATAAATTCACCTCATCCCCTCCTTCTTCATTGCGAATAAAGTCCAACTGTTTCGTAGAATCTGACGCAATTTTATAGAGCTGCTTAGTAAAAGCCGTATCTAAAGTCAATAATTTTGAAACATCCTGGCATTGCTCAATTTTCTCAGCAAAACCCTTTATCGCTTTTTCTGTTAAAACGTCGTCTAAATAAAATCCTTCTCTTTGAAAATCTTTATCTTTTGACCAAACTTGCTCGATATAACGTAATCTCAGCTGCTGAAGTTGCTTTGCAATGTGTAGGCGTTTCGTTTCATCAAACCAAAATGCCATCCAGCTCTCTAAATATTCTGTTGGTCGGTATTGATTTTGCGCAGAGAACCACTCAACGTCCATTGCCGCGACAAGTGGTGTACCACCACTACCACTAAAACCAATTAAAACGCCCTCACTCGCAAGCATTTTGACGGCAGACTGTGTAATTGACGTGCTTGAGCCCAATAAAATCACTGTTGTATTGGCAATAGGAATGTTAAACGATTGCGTTACATCTTCTGTTTGCTGAATATAAACAACGCGCCCCTCTTTCACCATAACGCGGCATTTTTCTAAATAAAAAATGTTAGCGCGCTTAGAGTAAAATATCGCTTTCGAATCAGTGAATTGTTCCATTTTGTCATTCTCGCTTAATTAAACGCGCACATAGTCGCCGTGGACGTCATTAATATGCTTTATTATTTGTTCAGTTATATTTGTGTATCCACAACCTGAAATTCATCAGCCAAAATCAAACAATCAGCGTTAGCGAACGATTTTCAAAAAAGAAACAGGGATCTTTTATTCATGGATACACAAAGTGTCACGAAAACTATATCAACTAATGACAGCCTAATCAGAACTTTAAGTCAAAAATGTGACGCAGTTCTCATTTTTAAAATTTTTAGCCTTACAAATAAAGTACTACTGGAAAATTTAAAGTGCGCTGCATACCTTACTAGGATTAAAAAATGACCATTCGAATGATTTTTCAGCACAAAATCTGATTTAAAGTTTTAAGGATGCAACGTGAACCTTTATAATGACGCTTTAATTTATTTATTCTTCTGAGGAAAACAATGGCTGTTTACAGTACAAACGAATTTAGATCTGGCTTAAAAATCATGCTTGACAACGATCCTTGCGCAATTATCGAAAATGAATTTGTAAAGCCAGGTAAAGGACAAGCGTTCAATCGAGTCAAAATCCGTAACTTAAAAACCGCTCGAGTAATTGAACGGACGTTTAAATCAGGTGACAC
>CAJBJW010000398.1 GCA_903953455.1 uncultured Pseudomonadota bacterium
AACATGGCATTTTATTGGGCCAATTCAATCCAATAAAACAAAATTGTTGGCAACAAAGTTTGATTGGGTGCATAGCGTGGATGATGTGAAAATCGCTCAAAGACTAAGTGCTCAGCGCCCCGATTTCTTAGCGCCTCTTAACATTTGTATTCAAGTCAATATAAGTGATGAAGGGAGTAAATCGGGCGTTAAATTACACGAATTACCTGATTTAATTGCGACTGTTTCAACATTGCCTAATATTGCATTACGTGGGGTGATGGCAATTCCATCTCCTCAATCTAATTTTTACGCTCAACGCGAACCGTATAAAAAATTAGTTTCTGCTGTTAATGCCTTAAACATACCTGAGTTGACCGCATTTTCATTTGGTATGTCAGATGATTTAGAGGCAGCTATTGCTGAAGGGTCTACGTGGGTTCGGATTGGTACTGCTTTATTTGGCTCAAGAAATTACACTTCATCGCATTGAACGTCTTTTAGTAAGCCTAAATATTTCGCATCGATTTCAATTAAAATTTCACTATCACCAAATTCATCTTCAAGTTCTTCTAAAATAGTGGCATTTGCAAAGAGTTTTGCACGTATTCCACCCTGCTGTGCAGAAAGATAACAACGACGCCGCACTTGCGTTGAGGCAAATTTTTCTACTAGCACTTGTAATAGTAATTCAATTCCTTCACCAGATACGGCAGATAACCAAATACGAGTTGCATTTCCGGCATCATCTCGCTCAATGTGAGGGGAAATAGTGTCGAGTAAATCAATTTTATTAAATACTTCAATGCGTGGAATTTTTGCTGCGCCAATATCTTCAAGTACTAACTCAACTTGATGCATTAAATCAGTACGGTCGTCAGCATGGGCATCAACGATGTGCAATAATAATTCTGCTTCGGTTGCTTCTTGAAGTGTTGATTTAAATGCGGCAATGAGCTCATGCGGAAGATGGCGAATAAAACCCACTGTATCAGCAAAAACGACTTCATTATTATTGGGTAAAGGACAACGTCGTAAGGTTGGATCAAGTGTCGCAAACAGTTGGTCTGCAGCGTAAATATCCGAACCAGTAAGTGTGTTGAAAAGCGTTGATTTTCCCGCATTGGTATAACCTACCAATGATATGGTGGGCGTTTCACTTTTTTTGCGTTGGCTACGACCTTGATGACGTTGTTTATCAACTTTATCCAGTCGTTGTTGGATTTGTTTTAGGCGAACAGCAAGCAGACGTCGATCTGTTTCCAGCTGAGTTTCACCTGGACCACGCATTCCAATACCGCCTTTTTGGCGTTCTAAATGCGTCCAACCTCGAACAAGTCGTGTCGATAAATGTTTTAATTGCGCTAATTCAACTTGAAGTTTACCTTCAAATGATTGTGCGCGTTGCGCAAAAATATCTAAAATCAATCCATTTCTGTCGACAACTCGCACACCTAAGAAATTTTCTAAATTACGTTCTTGGCTAGGTGATAATGCATGATTAAAAAGTACCACATCGGCTTTGAACATGTCGATAGCCGTTTTTAATTCGTCTAGTTTTCCTGTGCCAATGAAATACTTAGAGTCAGGACGTTGACGAGCCCCTGTCAGAACGTGAACGGGTTCAGTCCCAGCAGATTTTGCTAATTCTTTTAATTCGTACAGATTTTCTTGGCCACGATAAAAAGTCATGTGAACTAAAACGGCTCTTTCACCTGCATCGGGGCGTTCTGAAACTAAACTCTGCATCATAGATTAATCATCACGATTCTCTTCACCTTCACCGCTTAAACGCACCATTTTACTGGGTACAATAGTTGAAATAGCGTGTTTGTAGACCATTTGGCTAACTGTGTTTTTTAACATGATGACATATTGGTCAAATGAATCAATTTTCCCTTGTAACTTAATCCCATTTACTAAAAATATTGAAACGGGGGTATGTTCTTTTCTAAGAATGTTCAAAAAGTTATCTTGTAAATTTTGGGTTTTAGACATTCAAATTCTCCTGATTAGATTAATTTTTCTTATTTTTAAATTAATAATGCCATTATACGGCATTTATTTAGGTGGCGTATGCCCATGTGTGTAAAGTGTAGCCGCAATGATGGCAACAGGTGCGACGATAATGTTGATTAAGGGTATAGATAAACCTAATGTGACAAAACCACCAAAACTTAATGCGCTTATTTTCATTGTTTTTAATTGTTCTTTTTGTTGGGGAAATAATATGCCTTGATTTTCTAGAGGAAAGGCAAAATATTCCAGTGCCACGCACCAAGCACTAAACAATAACCAAACAATAGGTGCGGCGATATTAATGACTGGGATGATAAACAATAATAAAATGGGCAAGGTACGTGATAATACATAGCTTAGTCGTTTAAACTCCGCTTGCCAAATTTCACGTAAATTGGGTTCGTGTGTTACTAAAATAGATGCATTAATAACGATTAATGTTTTGGCTGCTAATTTGGCGTAAAAGGGAGCAGCGATAACATTAGCCAATAGTGTAAAGCTAAAAAATCCTACTGTACAAAAACTAATGAAAAATAGCGGATAAATTAACCAACGTAGCCAGGATAACCATTCAGGTATTGCTTGTGTAATCCAGTGGTCTAAGTACAAATA
>CAJBJW010000399.1 GCA_903953455.1 uncultured Pseudomonadota bacterium
CGTGCTGCGTATTCTACTCATTTGAGGGCCCTTGTCAAACACTTTTTCAATTTATTTTCTAGTTTCTAGATGTAATTTAGCAAGACGTCGTTTACCCACCTGAATAATATAGGTTAAGTCTGGTGGCAATATGAGGCTGGGATCTTCTAATTTTTCACCATCTATCTTAACTGCGCCTTGGTTAATCAACCGTATTGACTCAGAGGTGCTCTTCGTTAAGTCTAATTGCTTTAACAGCTGTGCAATGCTACTGGTTGGATCATAAATAACGGTTTGTGTCTCAATATCATCGGGCAATACTTTATTTTGAAAACGCTCTACAAAGGCTTGATGAACCAATTCAGCTTGTTGGCTGTCGTGGAAGCGCGTCACTATTTCTTTGGCAAAATGAATTTTAACATCCCGTGGATTGAGACCTTCTTCCACATTTTTTCTGAGCTGTAAGATCTCAGCAGTGGTCTTGAAGCTTAATACATCAATGTATCGCCACATCAACTCATCCGAGACTGACATCAATTTCCCAAACATCATCTCAGCAGGCTCATTAATCCCTACGTAATTACCTAAGGACTTAGACATTTTCTTCACACCATCTAACCCCTCTATCAAGGGTGTCATCATAATGACTTGCGGCTCATCACCATAATGCTTCTGTAACTCACGACCCATCAATAAATTAAATTTTTGGTCTGCTCCACCAACCTCAATATCTGCTTTAAGAACCACAGAGTCATACCCAACTAATAAAGGATAGATAAACTCATGGATGGCAATTGGTTGCCCTGACGTATAACGCTTATCAAAATCATCTCGCTCCAACATTCTCGCCACAGTATGAGTTGCTGATAAACGAATTAAATCCGCGGCAGTCATAGGACCTAACCATTGCGAATTAAATGCTACCGTTGTTTTCTCTGGATCAAGGATTTTAAACACTTGCTCCTGATATGTTTTAGCATTCTCTAACACTTGCTCTTGACTTAAGGGTTTACGTGTAATGTCTTTGCCTGTGGGATCCCCAATCATTGCGGTGAAATCCCCAACCAAAAAAATCACTTCATGTCCATATAGTTGAAACTGCCTTAATTTATTCAACAATACAGTGTGCCCCAAATGTAGATCTGGCGCAGTGGGATCAAATCCTGCTTTTATTTTTAAAGGTTTTCCCTTCAGTAATTTTTTCTCAAACTCTTGTTCTGGCAAGGCTTCTACAACGCCCCGGAGTAATTCTGTACGTACTGTGTCTTCAATTCTCATCGCACTAAAACCTTTTTTAATGATTGACCTAAGTTCTTTCAGCGGGTATCTTAGCCCGGATAAATTATTCCTGCTAGAGCATAATGGTACCTGGGGGCTGATCATAACTCAGCTTAATTCCCTCTGATAGATATAAGTTGCTGTATTGACTAAGATCAGCACTATCATTTAATTAATATATTTACCATCAGCATAGCCTTATTTAGATGACTGCAGTATAGGCCAAACATGGATAAACGACTTAATGTCCCAGTGAAAAAAAATGTTAAACGATATAAGCCATTGATTACCTTAACTGTACTAATATCTCTTTTATTAGCTTACGGACTAGTACAGATCTATTCCAACCAGCACCAAAGTCATTTGGCTCATAAAAGACTATCTCTGCCAAAAATAAACACCAATCAAGACAAACCTAAGTTAGTTACCGAGAATATAGGCTGGACAACTGTTATCACTCGCTCTGGCGATTCATTAGCAAGTCTATTCAAACAAGTAGGACTTAGCTCACAATTGCTGCAAACCCTATTATTAAACAATAAACATGCGAAAATTTTATCCAACATCAAAACCAATCAACGTATTCGCTTTCTCATTGAGAAAAATGTATTACAAAAAATGATCATTCCTGTATCCACGACTCAATTCTTGGTGATTTATAAAAAGGATAATCAATATATCAGCACACTAAAATCACGAAAAAAGAGCACACATACTGATTATCTAACCGCCACGGTCAAGGGATCTTTATATGCAAGTGCAAAACGCGCAAACATTCCCTACAAACTCATTAATCAAATGACTGATATTATTAATTGGTAAATGGATTTTATAAAAGATATACGCTCTGGGGACCGGTTTACGATTTTATAC
>CAJBJW010000400.1 GCA_903953455.1 uncultured Pseudomonadota bacterium
GCTCCAAAGTCTGGTGGGTGCTGAGGGGATCGAACCCCCGACCCTCGCCTTGTAAGGGCGATGCTCTCCCAGCTGAGCTAAGCACCCGACTTAAGAAGAGTAATTTTAACGCATCTTTTTTAAATTTTCTAGTCCCTAAAATAAATTTTGTATTTTTATGTGCAAAATATTTGAAACTTAATAGTCCTCAACCTAAAGGCTGTGTGATAATAAACAGATAAATTCTCTCCCTTAATTTCTGAAATGACGAGGACACCAAATGGATGACAACAAGAAGAAAGCGTTAGCTGCAGCGTTAATGCAAATTGAAAAACAGTTCGGAAAAGGTTCTGTGATGCGTATGGGTGACGTCGATACCGCAAAAGATATTGATGTGGTATCAACAGGCTCTTTAAGTTTGGATATCGCTCTGGGTTGTGGCGGTTTACCGCGTGGGCGAGTGGTTGAAATTTATGGCCCTGAATCATCGGGTAAAACTACGTTGACACTTCAAGTCATTGCTGAAATGCAAAAATTAGGGGGGACAGCTGCTTTTGTTGACGCAGAGCATGCGCTTGATATTAATTATGCGGGTAAATTAGGTGTTAATATCGCTGACTTGTATGTATCGCAACCCGATACAGGCGAGCAGGCACTGGAAATTGTAGATCGCCTTGTGAGTTCAGGTGCGGTGGATATTGTGATTGTCGATTCCGTTGCCGCCCTGACACCTAAAGCAGAAATTGAGGGTGATATGGGCGATTCGCACATGGGGCTGCACGCGCGTTTAATGTCTCAAGCATTGCGCAAATTAACCTCTAATATTAAACGCACGAATACATTAGTCATTTTCATCAATCAAATCCGTATGAAAATTGGTGTAATGTTTGGCTCGCCAGAAACAACAACAGGTGGCAACGCACTGAAATTTTATGCGTCAGTTCGATTAGATATTCGCCGCATCGGTTCGGTGAAAAAAGGTGATGAGATTGTCGGCAATGAAACTCGTGTAAAAGTGGTTAAAAACAAAGTTGCGCCCCCGTTTAAACAAGCTGAATTCGAAATTTTATACGGTGAGGGGATTTCTTTTGCTGGTGAACTCGTGGATTTAGGTGTTAATTACGGTTTCGTTCAAAAATCGGGTTCATGGTACAGTTACGGAACCGAAAAAATTGGGCAAGGTAAAGATAACGCGAAAATCTTCTTCAAGGAAAATCCTGAAAAAGCCAAAGAGCTTGAAATGAGAATTCGTGACGAAGCGTTCAAAAAACCATTGCTTGCCGTTAAGGAATTTGAACCTGCTGAAGATGAAGTGGATGATACGCTGTAATTGCGTAACAAAATGAATAATCTATGTGGGCGGATGACGTTCGCCCCTATATAGCTTGTGATATAATGCAGTGAATACGGCAAAGACGACAGAAGTGGCAATTAAAGAACATTGTTTGCGGCTTTTGACCTATCGAGAACATTCTCAGAAAGAATTGCGCACTAAATTAATGCAAAAAGGCTTTGCGCGTGATGATATACAGCCTATTATCGAGCAATTAGCAGAAGATAATTGGCAAAGTGATACGCGTTTTGCAGAAAGTTACGCACGACATCGTATGCAGAAAGGCTATGGTGAAATGGCTATTCGTTACGAGCTAAAGTTAAAAGGCATAGATTTTGCTTTAGACTTGGATGGCATTTTGTTGACGGTTGCAGAGGATTGGATGGATTTATTAACGCAAGTCTATTGCAAAAAATACGGTGAAATCTCACCGATTCCTCGCTTAGAATGGGCGAAACGGAGTCGATTTTTAATGCAACGCGGTTTTTCGAGTTCATTTATTACGCAATTCGCCTCAGAATCCCGCATTATTCACTTTTAAATATTTAATTACGCACACAAAAATCATTATGAAAAATATGACCAGCGCAGAAGTACGCTCTGCTTTTTTAGAATTTTTTAAACAACATGGACATTCAGTTGAACCGTCAAGTTCACTGGTGCCAGGGAACGATCCGACATTGCTTTTTACTAATGCAGGAATGGTGCAGTTTAAAGATTTATTTTTAGGGCGTGAGCAGCGCGAGTTTGTTCGCGCGGCAACGAGTCAACGTTGTGTGCGTGCGGGTGGAAAGCATAATGATTTAGAAAACGTTGGCTATACTGCGCGTCATCACACCATTTTTGAAATGCTTGGCAATTTTAGTTTTGGTGATTATTTCAAAAAAGAAGCAATCCATTTTGCTTGGGAATTTTTGGTGAATACCCTTGAAATTCCGAAAGAAAAATTGTGGGTCACGGTTTTTGACGAAGACGATGAAGCGGCAAATATTTGGATTA
>CAJBJW010000401.1 GCA_903953455.1 uncultured Pseudomonadota bacterium
GATTGTTCATCAAAAAATGGCAACGAATTTACCTCAGATTCTAGTAGAGGATACGCATTTAGCCCTAGCACAAATTGCAGGTGCTTGGCGTGAGCGCATGAATCTGAAAGTCATTGGTGTGACAGGTAGTAATGGTAAAACAACAACGAAAGAAATGTTGGCGTCTATTTTAAGTGTTAACGACGATGTATTGTTTACACAAGGAAATTTAAATAACGATATTGGTGTGCCATTAACCTTGCTGAGTTTATCACCAAATCATCGTTATGCGGTCATTGAGATGGGGGCAAATCATGTTAGTGAAATTGCTTATACTAGTCAATTTGCAAAAGCTGATGTTGCTATTGTGACTAATGTAGGCGCTGCCCATTTAGAAGGCTTTGGAAGCATCGAGAACATTGCAAAAGCGAAAGGTGAAATAGTTGAAGCGTTAGGCTCCGATGGTGTAGCTATTTTGAATGCCGATGATGTATTTTTTGATTATTGGACAGGTGTTGTTGAGAATCGAAAAAGCTTATCTTTTGGGATAGAAAATACGGCAGATGTTTTTGCTGAAAATATCGTGACTCAGTGCGCATCGGATAGGTTTGTCAGTCAATTTGATTTAATTTTTGATGGCGAGCGAATTCGTATCGATTTACCTTTAGTTGGAAAGCATAATGTACTCAATGCACTGGGTGCTGGGGCATCGAGTTTGGTACTTGGAATTTCATTGCCTCAAATTAAACAGGGTTTAGAAAAAATGTTGCCGGTGAATGGACGTTTGCAACTGCAAACGGGGTATTTAGGGTGCAAAATAATTAACGATACTTATAACGCAAACACGTCATCATTAAAAGTAGCCTTAGATGTTTTAGCGCAATGTGAAGGTGAACATTGGGTCGTTTTAGGTGCCTTTGGGGAACTCGGTGAAGAAAGTGACCGTTTGCATACTGAGATGGGCGGCACGTTAAAAAAATATAATATCAAAGGATTATTTGCTGTAGGTGAAAAAATGACACATACCGTGACGGCTTTTGGTGAAAATGGTTATTATTTTGCGTCGCAAGATGAATTACTGAAAGCGCTTATACCGCGCTTAACAGGCAATGAAACACTTTTAATTAAAGGCTCACGCGCACAACGTATGGAAAATATCGCGGCTGCTTTAGTAAACACAACAGGAATTTAAGCCATGTTATATTATTTTGCCGATTATTTAATTAGCTTTGATAGCGGTTTTCGTGTTTTTCATTACTTAACATTTCGTGCCATTTTAGCAGTACTCACTTCGCTTATAATTTCATTTATTATTGGCCCTACGATGATTTGTAAATTGAGCCGTAATAAAATTGGTCAAAGTATTCGTGAATTAGGTCCTCAATCGCATTATGAAAAAGCGGGTACGCCAACCATGGGTGGCGCTCTTATTTTAGTTGCCATTACATTGACAACGCTTTTGTGGGCAGATTTGAGTAATCGTTATATTTGGGTGATTTTAATTGTGACGCTTGGTTATGGTGTTATTGGATTTATTGATGACTATCGTAAAGTTATGAAGGGGAATAGCGATGGATTGTCAGCAAAATCTAAATATTTATGGCAGTCAATTATTGGCTTTGGAGCAGCGTTATTTTTATATAAAACAGCTGTATTGCCTGTGGAAACGCAATTTTTTGTCCCATTCTTCAAAGACCTTGTGTTTGATATGGGATGGTTTTATGTCATTTTTGCTTATTTTGTGATTGTTGGAACCAGTAATGCCGTTAATTTAACAGATGGTCTTGATGGTCTTGCTATTATGCCATCAGTGATGGTTGCTGCGGGACTGGGTGTATTTGCTTATTTATCTGGACATGCCACTTTTTCAACTTATTTAGCCATTCCTTCCTTGCCTCATGCAGGGGAATTGGTGGTATTTTGCGCTGCGTTAGTGGGCGCGGGGTTAGGTTTTTTATGGTTTAACACCTATCCTGCCATGGTTTTTATGGGTGACGTTGGCGCACTAGCGCTTGGCGCGGCACTAGGTGTATTGGCTGTGCTAGTTCGTCAAGAAATGGTGCTTGTTATTATGGGCGGCGTATTTGTGATGGAGACGCTGTCTGTTATGATTCAAGTGATATCATTTAAATTGACGGGTAAACGTGTGTTTCGTATGGCGCCTATTCATCATCATTTCGAGTTAAAAGGCTGGCCTGAGCCCCGTGTGATTGTTCGGTTTTGGATTATTACCGTGATTTTAGTATTGATTGGCTTGGCTAGTTTGAAATTGAGATAAAAAATGACAACACAACATACTCGTCAGATATTACAGCATACGTTTAATTTAACGGATGCCTCTCGTATTATCATTGTGGGTGAAGGTATTACGGGAAAATCGATTGCACGTTTTCTTACTGATTTAGGCTATTTTTTTGTTTTAGTGGATAGTCGTGTTAATCCATTTACCTTTGACACATTTAAAGAAGCAACACACTTATTCGTAAGTCCAGGTGTGTCTTTAAACGAACCGTTTATTGCTGACGCATTAAATAATGGCGCAAAATCCATTAGCGATATTGATTTGTTTGCATCACTTGCCAAAGCGCCAATTGTGGCAATTAGTGGTGCAAACGGCAAAAGTACCGTCACCACCATGCTAGGTGAAATGGCACAGGCATGCAATAAAAATGTAGGTGTTGGAGGGAATTTAGGCACGCCAGCGCTTGATTTACTGGCAGATGACGCACAATTTTATGTTTTAGAGTTGTCGAGTTTTCAGCTGGAGCGCACGCATGTGCTCAATGCTGTGGCCTCCACAGTTTTGAATATTTCAGCGGATCACTTAGATCGTCATGGGGATTTGATCGAATACGCAAAAGCAAAAGCGCGTGTATTTGCGGGCGATGGTGTGATGGTATTAAATCATGATGATGACATAGTTTATGGCATGCATGATACTCAGCGGAAAACGCTGACCTTCTCAATTAAGCAACAAGCCGATTTTTATTTAGATAATGATCGCTTGATGCATGGTGCAAGCGAACTTATGGTGCTTGCTGATTTGCCTTTAGAGGGAAAGCATAATGCAGCTAATGCATTAGCTGCGTTTGCACTTGCTCATGCTGTTGGCCTTGATATAGAAGCATGTGTGATTGCCTTAAAAAATTTCAAAGCGCTCGATCATCGTATGCAACTCGTTAGTCAAAAATTGGGTTGCTCTTGGGTTAATGATTCGAAGGCAACCAATATCGGGGCATGTATCGCTGCACTGGAAGGCTATGATGAAAAAGTGATTTTAATTGCAGGTGGTGACGGTAAGGGCGCGGATATGAATGAATTAGCGCCTGTTATTTATGAAAAAGCCAAAGCAGTTATTTTAATGGGCAAAGATGCCAAGTTAATTGAAGTGGCGTTAAACTTACTGCCTATGATTGTTCCTGCCTATCACGCACAAGATATGCGTGAAGTGGTCGCAATTGCTTCACATATTGCAGTGATGGGCGACACCATTTTACTTTCCCCTGCATGTGCGAGTATTGATCAATATAAAAATTATCAAGACCGCGGCGATCAATTTGCACAAGCTATTGAGGCACTACCAGCGTGAGAAGACGTGAAAAAAAGCCTTCATTAGGGTTGAAACTTCATATTGACACTATCTTAGTGATGGTAAGTTTTAGCTTGCTTTTGATTGGATTTGTGATGGTTTCATCAGCTTCTTTGCATTTAGGGGCAAAAATCAATAGCGACATACTTTATTATCCACAGCGTCAATTTATACATATGATGCTCGGACTTTGCGCGGCGACATTTGTGGCATATCAGCCGCTGTATTTCTGGCGTGAACATGGTAGTAAAATATTTCTTGGTAGCGTCGTTTTACTTATTCTTGTTTTGATTCCAGGGGTTGGTGTAAAAGTAAACGGTAGTACGCGGTGGCTAAATATCCCTGGGTTTCGTATTCAAGTATCAGAAATTGTGAAGTTTTGTACAGTCATTTTTATGGCTAATTACGTTACAAGGCAACAAAAAAGAGTACAAGATTCTGCAACAGGATTACTGCAACCACTTATTGTCTTTTTTTGTGTGAGCGTTTTACTACTTGCTGAACCGGATTTTGGATCGGCTGTAGTGACACTAGTTATTGTGATGGGTGTCATGTTTCTAGCTGGTGCACGACTGCTTCAATTTATCGGTTTGCTTTCTGTTATTGGTGTCTTTGGTGGTTTTTTAGTTATTTTTTCACCTTATCGTTTGCAGCGAGTGACTAGCTTTATGGATCCGTGGGCAGATCCACTGAAAACAGGGTTTCAATTAGTACAGTCATTGATTTCATTTGGACGTGGTGAATGGTTAGGCGTGGGGCTAGGTAATGGATTGCAGAAATTATTCTATTTACCTGAAGCACATACCGATTTTTTGTTCTCAGTTATTGCTGAAGAGCTAGGTTTAGTGGGTGTGATTACCGTTATTGCTCTTTTTTCGGCTTTTGTTTGGCGTGCATTTTCGATCGGTGCTGCTGCAGAGAAAACAGGTGAGCGATTTACGGCATTTATCGCTTATGGAATAGGGATTTGGTTTGGCTTTCAAGCTTTCGTGAATATGGGCGTGAATATGGGTTTGTTGCCCACAAAAGGATTAACCTTGCCTCTTATGAGTTACGGTGGTGGCAGTATGATGATTATGTGTTGCGCGGTAGCTTTGCTTTTTCGTGTGCATCATGAAGTGACCGAATATAATGCAAACTTGCCTAAAGGATATTGGCATGACTAAGCGTATTGTCATTATGGCTGGTGGAACAGGTGGCCATATTTTTCCTGCTTTAGCCGTGGCGCAAGAATTAAAACAGTCGGGTTGGCAAGTGAGTTGGATCGGGACACGTGCAGGACTTGAAAGTCGGGTCATTCCCGAAAATGGGATTGATATTGATTGGCTTTCTGTTTCTGGTTTGCGCGGTAAAGGTATTTTGAGTAAATTTACCGCTATTTTTAAATTGTTAAAATCATGTATTGAGGCTGCAAAGATATTGCGTCAGAGACGACCTCACGTTGTGCTTGGAATGGGCGGTTTTGTTGCTGCTCCGGGTGGTTTAATGGCAAAAATGCTTGGTATCCCACTGATTATTCATGAACAAAATCGTGTGGTTGGAACCACTAATAAAATTTTAGCGAAAATAGCAACGCGAGTGCTGGAAGGTTTCCCCAATAGTTTTGCGCCAAAATTTCACGCTATTTGTACAGGCAATCCTTTGCGTAAGGCTATTTTAGAAAAGGCACGAGAGCCACATCCACTTGAAAACACGTATTTAAATGTGTTGATTATTGGTGGTAGTCAGGGGGCGATGGTTTTAAATGAGACTGTGCCGCAGGCTCTTTCGCAATTGAAATCACCAGTAAATATTTGTCATCAAACTGGCACTGCAATGCACAGTGACGTAATGGCGCTTTATTCGCATTTAGATTTGAAGGCAAATGTTCACGCTTTTATTGATGATATGGCAAGTGCATACGCATGGGCGGATTTGATTATATGTCGTGCGGGGGCAATGACAGTAAGTGAAGTGTCGGCGATGGGTCTTTCTGCTATTTTTATTCCGCTACCAAATGCCATTGACGATCATCAAACGCATAATGCGCATTATTTAACACAAGTAAATGCGGCCATTTTACTCAAACAATCTGATTTATCGGCGCAAACGCTAATGAATGCCATTCAATTGCTTCGTGAAAACCTACATCAAAGACGTGCTATTGCACAGTCTTTTGCTTATTTAGACGCAACGACTGATGTTGCAAAATTTTGTATCGCGGAGGCGAAATCATGAATTTCCCCAATAGTCCTTTAGGAGCTGTACAGCGCATTCATTTTGTTGGTATTGGCGGCACAGGAATGAGTGGTATTGCAGAGGTTTTGTGTAATTTGGGTTACGTCGTTTCAGGTTCAGATATAAAAGAAAGTGTCACGACTGAGCATTTGGCGAGTTTGGGTATTGTCATTACTATTGGTCATAAACGTGAAAATGTGAAGCAAGTGGATGTCGTTGTTGTATCTTCAGCCATTGATCGAGCCAATCCTGAAGTAGACGAAGCCTATCAAGAGCGTATTCCAGTTATTCCTCGTGCTGAAATGTTGGCTGAATTAATGCGTTTTCGTTTCGGGATTGCGGTAGCTGGCACGCATGGCAAAACAACCACCACCAGTTTGACAGCAAGTATACTTGCGCAAGGTGGCTTAGATCCGACGTTTGTTATTGGTGGGCGATTAAACAGTGCAGGAACGAATGCAAAATTAGGGACTGGGCGTTATTTAGTTGCTGAAGCAGATGAAAGTGATGCGTCATTTCTTTATTTACAGCCAATGATTGCGGTTGTGACAAATATTGATCATGATCACATGGAAACGTATGAAAATAGCTACGCACGTTTACAAGAAACATTTGTTGAGTTTTTACATCATTTGCCATTTTATGGTCTTGCTGTGTTGTGCTTGGATGATGAGGGTGTGCGCGAAATTATTCCCTCATTATCAAAACCCATGGTGACTTATGGTGTGCATGAAGATGCAGATTTCAGAGCGGTGAATATTCGACAAGAGGGGATGCATACGCATTTTACCGTTGAGCGTCGAGGAAATTATGACTCACTTGATGTAACACTGAATATGCCAGGTTGGCATAATATGCTCAATGCACTCGCTGCCATAGCTGTTGCGACAAAATTAGCGGTGGATGATGTCGCTATTCAGGCCAGTTTACAGGCTTTCAAAGGTATTGGTCGACGTTTTCAACTCCAGGGTGATTTGCCATTTAATAATGGTGTCATTACATTAGTGGATGATTATGGTCATCATCCGCGTGAAATTGCCGCGACACTTGAAGCACTAAAACAAGCATGGCCAACACGTCGTTCTATTGTTATTTTTCAGCCGCATCGCTATACCCGCACGCGTGATTTATTTGAAGATTTTGTGCAAGTGCTGGCAGGCGTTGATGTTTTGATTTTAATGGATATTTATCCCGCTGGTGAGAGTGTGATTACTGGGGCTGATGGGCGATCACTCAGTCGTGCTATACGTTTACGTAGCCAAGTAGAGCCTATTTTTATTGAGAATTGGGATGTGCTACCTAAATTATTAGCGGGAATTGTTACAGAGAATGATGTGATATTAACTATGGGTGCGGGTAGCGTAGGGCAAATTGCAACGCAATTGCCACAATTACTCGCACAGGCATTAAATAGTCATGGCGCAATATAACGGCACTTTATCGCATAATCAATCACTTGCCAGTTATACTAGTTGGCGTGTAGGTGGACGTGCAGAGCGTTTTTATCAACCCGAGAATAAAGCGGATTTAATTGCTTTTATTTGTTCACTGCCAGAGAATGAACCTATATTTTGGATGGGGCTTGGTAGTAATTTACTCGTGCGTGATGGTGGAATTGCCGGTACGGTGATTAACACCAAAAATCGCTTAAAAGTCATGCAACGTATTGATCATGAAACTGTCTATATTGAAGCGGGTGTTCCTTGCGCGTTGGTGGCAAAATTTTGTGCGGAACAGGGTTTGGTGGGCGCTGAGTTTTTAGCGGGTATTCCAGGGACAATGGGTGGTGCTTTAAAAATGAATGCAGGGGCATTCGGTGGTGAAACGTGGGATATTGTCACGCAAGTTGAAGTACTTACACGCCTTGGTGAGAGTGTTACACGCAAACGAGACGAATTTGAGGTGAGTTATCGACATGTTCAATGCCACAAAAACGAATGGTTTTTAGCGACTCACTTACATTTACAAAGTGGCGATACGCAGGCTAGCCAACAACGAATCAAAGAGCTACTAGCAAAACGAGCTCAAACTCAACCAACCAATCAACCGAGTTGTGGTTCGGTTTTCAAAAATCCACAGGGTGATTTTGCTGCAAGATTAATAGAGGCGACAGGCCTTAAAGGTTATCGTATTGGTGGTGCTCAAGTGTCAGAGAAACACGCAAATTTTATCATTAATACAGGGAATGCAAGCGCTGCTGACATCGAATCGTTAATGGGATATGTACAAAAACAGGTCATGCTAAGCCAGGGTGTTAATTTGCAAACGGAGGTTTGTATGGTAGGTGAACAATTAAAAACGACGCACATCATGCGTCCCGAAGATTTTGGTTGTGTTGGGGTTTTAATGGGTGGTAATAGCGCAGAGCGTGCAATTTCACTTAAAAGTGGAGCAGCGGTTTGTGAGGCACTTATCGCGCTGGGCGTGAATATGCAAGCTATTGATGTATCTGACGATATTGTTGAAAGTATAAAAAGTTATTCAATTGATAGGGTTTTTAATATCATGCATGGGCGTGGTGGCGAAGACGGAATTTTGCAAGGCGTTTTGAATGTGTTAGGCTTACCCTATACAGGAAGTGGAGTTCTTGCTTCTGCACTTGCTATGGATAAGTTGCGAACAAAACTTTGCTGGCGTGGGGCAAATTTACCCACACCAAATTGGTATGTTTTAGAGAATGAAATGGATCTTGATGCTTGTGCTGATGCTTTAGGGTTTCCTATGATTGTTAAACCAGCGCTTGAAGGATCTAGCGTAGGTATTAGTAAGGTAACATCACGTGATGAGCTCACAAAAGCTTTTCAAGTAGCGATGGAATGTGGTTGTGAAGTTTACGCTGAGGCATGGATTCATGGGAAAGAATATACAGTAGGAATATTGCAAGGGGCTGCACTTCCAGTGATTCATGTGACAACATCGAGTGGGTTTTATGATTACGAAGCAAAGTATTTATCAAATACCACGCAGTACCATTGTCCATGTGGGTTAAGTGAGGACGAAGAAAACACACTGCAAACATTAGCTTTAAAATCAAGTCATGTTTTAAATGTAGAGGGTTGGGCTCGCGTTGATGTATTTATCGATAATCAAGGTCAGGCGCAATTGATTGAAATTAACACAGTGCCAGGCATGACGGATCATAGTTTGGTGCCTATGGCGGCAAAACAAGCAGGAATAGATTTCCCGACATTAGTATGGAAAATTTTAGAAACGAGTTGTCGGAAATAATTTGATGCGTTTGGTGAAATTTATCATCCTTATGGCGTTATTTGCGAGCATGGTTTATGCTGTAAAAAATTTCGTGCCAATTAAACATGTTCGAGTCCAAGGAACATTTACGCAAATAAGCAAAGATGAAATTAAGACACTTCTTGAACCTTTGGTGAAAGTTAGCTTTTTTGATGCCAATGTGCAGGGTATAAAAGAAGTTTTATCTGCACTGAGTTGGGTTGATAGTGCAAGTGTTAATCGAGTCTGGCCTGATACGTTAACGGTTAAAATTAGTGAAAAAACCCCTTATGTCCGCTGGGGGAAAGCGGCTTTAATTAGTACGCATGGTTTAATAATTACGCCAGAAGATATAACGCCATTTATGCATTTGCCGATTTTATATGGCCCAGAAGGTCAAGAGATGAAATCCCTTGAAATTATGAAAGGCGTGAATACGGCATTAGTTGATCAATCAATGCAAATTGCAGAGTTTAGTATTAATGATCGTTGGGCATGGAAAATTAAATTAAGTTCAGGATTAGAAATATTGTTAGGCAGAAGCGAGCAATTAAAGAAATTACAGCGATTTATAAAGACAATAGATGTATTGGGCGCCGAGCAAGTAAATGCGATATCTATAGTTGATTTGCGTTATCCTAATGGCTACGCTGTTTCATGGAAATCGGATGCTCAGCCAATTGATTGGAAAATACTTCCCGCCGCGCAAACGGCAAACAAATAAAAGTGCTTTAAAACAGAGTGAAATATGGCAAAAAGAACAGAACGTAATTTAATTGTTGGACTGGATATAGGCACATCTAAAGTCGCTGCCATTGTTGGTGAGTTGACTGCAGAGGGGCATCTTGAAGTAATTGGTTATGGATCGACTCCTTCAAAAGGTCTAAAAAAAGGAATTGTTGTCAATTTGGAAACAACCGTGCAATCAATACAGCGTGCTATTGAAGAAGCAGAATTGATGGCGGGGTGCCAAATTAAATCCGTTTTTGCAGGGATTGCTGGAAGCCATATTCGTAGTCGCAACTCACTTGGTGTTGTGGCAATCAAGGATAAAGAAGTTACACAATACGATATTGATCGAGTCATTGATTCAGCTCGCGCTATTGCTATTTCAGCAGATCAAAAAGTACTGCACATTTTACCGCAAGAATTTATTATTGATACACAAGAAGGTATTAAAGAGCCGATTGGTATGTCAGGCATTCGTTTAGAAGCGAAAGTTCACATTGTGACGAGTAGCGTGAGTGCATCACAAAATATTATTAAATGTATTCGTCGCTGTGGTCTTGAAGTCGATGATATTGTTTTAGAGCAATTGGCTTCTTGTCATGCGGTATTAACTGAAGATGAAAAGGAATTAGGTGTTTGCTTAATTGATATTGGTGGTGGTACCACTGATATTGCGGTCTACGTTGAAGGCGCAATCAAGCATACAGCCGTTATTCCCATTGCTGGTGATCAAGTTACAAATGACATCGCTGTTGCGATGCGCACGCCAACCCTCAATGCAGAGGATATTAAACAGCGTTATGCGTGTGCAATGACAAAATTGCTTGGCGATGATGAAGAAGAAATTGAAGTTCCGAGCATTAGCGATAATAAACCGTTTCGTAAAATTTCACGTCAAACGCTCTCAGATATTATTGAACCACGTTATGAAGAATTAATGTTGCTTGTTCAGTCAGAACTCCGTCGCGTAGGGTATGAAGAGCAAATTGCAGCAGGGGTTGTTTTAACAGGTGGAAGTTCACAAGTTTTTGGCTTAATTGAGCTGGCAGAAGAAATTTTTCACATGCCCGTACGAATGGGCAGTCCACAGAATGTGAGTGGTTTAACGGAAGTAGTTAAAAATCCAATTCATTCTACGGGCGTGGGATTGTTGATGTATGGACGAGATCATCAACAACAGCAAGGTTTACATCGCGTTTTAGATCATGATAGTGGGTCGTCATGGTTGTCAAAAATTGCGAGTTGGTTTCAAGGTAATTTTTAATCACAGTTTTTTACAGAATATTTAAGAGGCGATAAACATGAAAGATACATTTGAATTAATTGATACCTATAGCGAAAGCGCGGTTATTAAAGTCATCGGTATTGGTGGGGGCGGTAACAACGCGGTTAGCCACATGGCGGGCAACAACATCGAAGGTGTAGAATTCATTTGTGCAAATACGGATGCGCAAGCGCTACGCAAATTAAATTTTGGCACTATTATTCAATTGGGCGTGGAGTTAACGAAAGGTCTTGGTGCTGGCACTAATCCTGAAGTTGGCAAACTTGCAGCAGAAGAAAATAAAAATCGTATTCGTGAAGTCCTTGAAGGCGCAGACATGGTCTTCTTAACTGCGGGCATGGGTGGTGGTACGGGAACTGGTGCTATTCCAGTTATTGCTGAAATTGCTCGTGGTATGGGTATTCTAACTGTTGCTGTTGTAACGAAACCTTTTGCATTTGAAGGTAAGAAAAAATTAGATGTTGCAGAGAAAGGGATTGCAGAATTAGAGCGTTATGTTGATTCCTTAATTACAATTCCAAACCAAAAATTATTACCCGTACTGGGAAATAAAGTATCGTTAATGGATGCATTTAAAGCGGCTAATGATGTATTGCTTGATGCTGTGCAAGGGATTACGGAATTAATTGTTCATCCAGGTATGATTAACGTTGACTTTGCTGACGTGCGAACTGTGATGTCAGGCATGGGCGCAGCTATTATGGGTACAGGCTCTGCAACAGGTGAGCATCGTGCGCGTGAAGCAGCAGAAAAAGCGATTGCATGTCCATTGCTTGAAGATATTAATTTAAAAGGTGCTCGCGGTATTTTGGTGAATATTTCAGCAACCGACATGGGTATGGCTGAATTTACCGAAGTTGGTGACATTGTGGCAGCATTTGCTTCAGAAGATGCAACAATCAAAATTGGTATGTCAATTAATCCTGATTTGGATGATGAAATCAAAGTGACTGTCGTCGCAACAGGAATGGGTATACCAGAAGTAGCTGTAAAAGCATCCCATAAAAATGTGAATACATTGCGTCATCCCGCTAGCGGTCAAATGAATTATGATGGTTTAGATAAGCCGACGGTTATTCGTCAGCATTCAGCACAAAATCGTCCTGAAAGTGGCAGAGAAACGCGTTTTGGTGCGCAACCTAAACAAGGTGGCGATATTGAGTATTTAGATATTCCTGCATTTTTAAGACGTCAAGCAGATTAAAATCAGCTGCGTTTTTGACCATTCCTTACTGCAGGTGCTTTGCGCCTGATTAAGTGTCTATACTACACAATTCAAGATAACGCGTTATAATCTGACGCGTTATCCTTAATGTGGCAAACCAAAAATTTATGATTAAACAGCGAACTCTCAAAAATACTATTCGCGCTACAGGCGTAGGACTGCATACGGGCAGTCAAGTGTATTTAACGCTGCATCCCGCAGACATCAATACTGGCATTTGTTTTCGACGTGTTGATTTAGATCCTCCTGTTGTGATTCGAGCGACTCCAGAAAATGTGGGAGAAACAACGCTTTCAACAACGTTAATTGCAAATGATGTCAAAATCTCTACGGTTGAACATTTATTGTCAGCGTTTGCGGGGTTAGGTGTTGATAATGCAATTATTGATGTAAGCGCAGCTGAAATACCTATTATGGATGGGAGCGCGGGGCCTTTTGTATTTTTATTGCAGTCTGCTGGTGTTCAAGAGCAAGATTGCCCTAAACAATATCTTCGTATTAAACGTGCTGTGCGCGTAGAGGACGGCGATAAGTGGGCTTCTTTTGAGCCATTCAATGGTTTTAAAGTCACGTTTACTATTGATTTTGAGCATCCTGCTTTTGAAAATCATGTCAAAACAGCCACGATGGATTTCTCCTCAACAACATTTGTTCGTGAAGTCAGTCGCGCGAGAACATTTGGCTTTATGAAAGATATTGAAACTTTACGTGAAAATAATTTAGCGTTAGGTGGAAGTTTAGATAATGCGATTGTTGTCGATGATGATAAAGTCATCAATGAAGATGGTTTGCGATACGCGGATGAATTTGTAAAACACAAAATTTTAGACGCGATTGGTGATTTATATTTGCTTGGGCATACGTTAATTGGCAATTTTACGGGTTATAAATCAGGACATGGACTCAATAATCGATTGCTTCGTGCGTTAATTGACGATAAAGACGCGTGGGAAATGGTCAGTTTTGATGATGAATCTGATGCTCCGATTTCATTTATGCGTTCGGCTGAAACGCCACGTCATAATGATTAACATACAATTTATCTAGTATTTCATCACTGACATGGTAAATTCAATCATTACACATGAATATGATGTCATTGTTGTTGGTGCAGGTGGTGCCGGTCTTCGGGCAACTCTTGGTTGTGTTGAAAAAGGTCTTAAAACCGCATGTATATCAAAAGTTTTTCCAACGCGTAGTCATACAGTGGCAGCTCAGGGCGGCATTAGTGCCGCACTGGGTAACATGGGTGAGGATGATTGGCGGTTTCATTTCTATGATACGGTTAAGGGTTCTGATTGGCTTGGGGATCAAGATGCCATTGAGTACCTGTGTCGTGAGGCAATTCCAGCCGTATTAGAGCTTGAGCGATATGGTGTGCCATTTTCACGCACAGCAGATGGTAAAATTTATCAACGTGCATTTGGGGGGATGACCACGCACTATGGTAAAGGGCAAGCACAGCGGACGTGTGCTGCCGCGGATAAAACTGGTCACGCTATTCTGCATACACTCTATCAACAGTCTTTAAAGCATCACGCAGAATTTTTCATTGAATATATCGTACTCGATTTAATTATGGAGGATGGCGCTTGTCGGGGTGTTTTAGCGTGGTGTCTAGATGATGGCTCAATGCATATCTTCAAAGCCCATAGCACTATTTTAGCAACAGGTGGTTATGGACGGACATATTTTTCGTGTACATCGGCACATACAGTAACGGGTGATGGTAATGCGATGGTTTTGCGTGCTGGATTACCTCTGCAAGACATGGAATTTATTCAATTTCACCCTACAGGTATTTATGGTGCTGGGTGCTTAATTACTGAGGGTGCACGCGGTGAAGGTGGTTATTTAACCAATTCACTAGGTGAGCGTTTTATGGAACGTTATGCGCCTAACGCTAAAGATTTAGCCTCTCGCGATGTAGTCAGTCGCGCAATGACGATGGAAATCAACGCAGGACGTGGTGTTGGGAAATTAAAAGATCACCTGTATTTGCATTTGGAGCATTTACCTGCAGCATTGATTCATGAGCGTTTGCCGGGAATATCAGATACAGCACTTGTTTTTGCAGGTGTGGATGTGACAAAACAACCTATTCCTGTTTTGCCAACAGTGCACTATAACATGGGCGGTATTCCCACTAATTATCACGCAGAAGTGGTTACATTAGAAAACGGAACCCCGGATAAAATTGTAGATGGGTTGATGGCAATAGGTGAGGCAGCGTGTGTGTCTGTGCATGGTGCAAATAGATTGGGTTCAAATTCGCTGCTTGATTTGGTGGTGTTTGGGCGGGCTGCAGCGCATCGTTGTGCAGAGAAAATTACGCCAAATCAAGGGCATGTTGAAATTTCTGAGAAGCTATATACCCACTCAATCGAGCGATTTGAGCGAATACGTCAGGGGAGTGGAAATGAAAAAGTGTCTGATATTCGTATTGCTATGCAAAAAACCATGCAAAGCAAGGCGGCTGTATTTAGAACGCAATCTACTCTCGATGAGGGGATTTTAGATATGAAAAAAGTTAGTGATTCATTCGCTAATATTGGATTGTCAGATCGATCGCTTATTTGGAACACGGATTTAGTTGAGGCGTTAGAACTCGACAATTTACTAGCACAAGCAACTGTCGCAATTCATGCTGCTGCCAATCGTCATGAGAGTCGAGGTGGTCATGCGAGAGAAGATTACACTTTGCGTGATGATGAAAGTTGGTTAAAACATACGTTGACGTGGTTACAAAATGACATTGTAAAAATAGATTATCGTCCAGTTCATTTATATACACTCACAAATGATGTTGAAATGATTGCACCTAAAGCGAGAGTGTATTGATTAATTAAAATAAAGAAATTATGAATGAATTAGAGCTTTATTTCTGTAAAATCAATGTAGTTATTTAATTAAAATTTTATTTATTAGTTATTGTTAAGAGTCATAAAACGGTCAATAGTATTTTAAGTATCGCTTTTAAAACGAATACTCGCTATAATAAATCAAATTAGCACTTGTTGCTATGTCCTTAATGCGGCTATAATAACCGCTCAATTTTTAGAATGCGAATGTGGCGGAATTGGTAGACGCGCTGGATTTAGGTTCCTGTAGGTAACCCTGTGAGAGTTCGAGTCTCTCCATTCGTACCAAAAAATATATATACAATCTAAAGTTAATCTTAACTTTAGTCACCAGTTTGCCGAGTGGGCAAACCATATTATTCAAATTCAAAAAAACGTGTGGGGAAAAGATAAATGGAAATTTCTGTTGAACAAACTTCAGAATTAGGCCGGAAAATGACCGTGACTTTGGCTGAGTCCGTTGTTGTAGAAAAAATGGCTCCACGCTTACAAGAGTTAACCCGTACTGCTCGTGTTGACGGTTTTCGTCGCGGCAAAGTGCCATTAACCGTTATAAAAAAAATGTTTGGCTCAAAAGTACGCGATGAGGTAATTTCAGACCTGATTCAATCAAGCTATTTTGATGCATTAAAAGAAAAAGAATTAAATCCAGCAGGTTATCCGCATATCGATGTTACTGATAATACTGCAAACTTTAGCTATACAGCAGATTTCGAAATTTATCCTATTGTTTCACTTGATAACGTAGATCATTTTGCTATTTCAAAACAAGAAGCAAGTGTTGAAGAAAGCGATGTTGATGCCATGCTCGTGAAATTGCAAACGCAACGTAAAACATGGAAACCGGTTAAGCGTGCGGCGAAAAAGCACGATCGCGTGACGATTAATTTCTCGGGTATCAGTGAAGGCGAAAACTTTACCAATGGTACCTCGGAAGGTCATGATGTGGAAATTGGTGAAGGGCAAATGATTCCGGGCTTTGAAGATCATTTAAAAGGCGTTAAGCCTGGTGATTCAAAAACATTTACCATTGATTTTCCAGTAGATTATCCACATGAAAAATTAGCAGGTAAGCCTGCTGAATTTACGATTGAAGTCACTGAAGTTCAAGGTTCAGTGCTTCCCGATATTGATGAAGAATTCATCAAATCTTATGGCACAGAAGACGGCACGATTGAAAGCTTCCGTCAGGACATTAAAGAAAACATGACGCGCGAATTAAAAGCAAAATTAGCTGGGAATGTTAGACAATCCTTGCTGAGTGCTTTATATGATAAAGTGAATGTTACTTTGCCAAAAAGTCTTATAGATGCTGAAATCGAAGAATTGCTCAAGCCTTATAGAGATATGGCAAAGAAAAATAATATTGATATCAATATGTTGAATTTGACACGTGAGCAGTTTGAAGAACAAGCGCAAAAAAGAGTGACTTTGAATCTTGTAGTAGGTGAAATTATTCATCAACACAACATGGTGGCTGACGAAGCTCAAGTTCGTGCGCGTGTTGAAGAAATGGCGCAAAGCTATGATAGTCCTGCTCAAGTTATCGAATGGTATTATAAAGACGATAATAGATTGACAGATGTAAAGCAGGCAGTAATGGATGAACAAGTTGTTAACTGGTTGCTTGCAAAAGCGACTGTGACAACAGAGAATGTTGATTTTGACGCTGTGATGAATAACGCTTAATTTTTCGGAACCATTATGTACTCACAACAACTTGCGCAAATGATGGCAGCACAGTCTGCTGGTGGCCTAGTCCCTATGGTCGTGGAGCAAACAGCTCGCGGTGAGCGGGCGTTTGATATTTATTCTCGTCTACTTAAAGAGCGTGTTATCTTTTTAGTAGGGCAAGTTGAAGATTACATGGCAAATCTTGTCGTGGCGCAGTTGTTGTTTTTAGAATCAGAAAATCCTGATAAAGATATTCATCTCTATATCAATTCCCCAGGCGGTTCTGTGACGGCTGGTATGTCAATTTATGACACAATGCAATTCATTAAACCTGATGTGAGTACAATGTGTATTGGTCAGGCAGCGAGTATGGGTGCAGTGTTGTTGACGGGTGGCGCAAAAGGGAAGCGCTATTGCTTGCCTCATTCACGTATGATGATTCATCAGCCTTTAGGTGGTTTCTCAGGGCAGGCATCCGACTTTGATATTCACGCGAAAGAAATTTTATTAATTAGAGAAAAGTTAAATCGGGTGCTATCACATCATACCGGTCAAACATTAAAAAAAGTACAGAGCGATACAGATCGTGATAATTTTTTAAGTGCAACCGATGCGGTAACGTATGGTTTGATCGACCAAGTTTTGACAGATCGTTCAACGATAGTTGATAAAAAGTAGTATTTTCACGCGATTGTAAATAAAAAGGAAGGGCGATTATGAGCAGTAAAGATTATGATGATGACAAAATTATCTATTGTTCTTTTTGTAGTAAAAGTCAAAGTGAAGTAAGAAAAATGATCGCAGGCCCTTCGGTTTATGTTTGCGATGAATGTGTTGAGCTTTGTAATGACATTTTGCGTGAAGAATTAAGTGAACTCACAACGCTTAATGAAGGTAGCTTACCTAAGCCTAAAGAAATCAAGGATGAATTAGATGGCTATGTTATCGGACAAGATCGTGCCAAGAAAACCTTAGCGGTTGCAGTTTATAATCACTATAAACGTCTGCGAAATAAAAATAATAAATCTAAAAAGAATAAAATTGAATTAGCAAAAAGTAATATTTTATTAATTGGGCCGACGGGTTCAGGTAAAACATTGCTAGCTGAAACACTGGCTCGTTTATTGAACGTGCCGTTCACCATTGCCGATGCAACGACACTCACAGAAGCGGGTTATGTTGGTGAGGATGTTGAGAACATTGTTCAGAAAATTCTGCAAAAATGTGATTATGATGTCGAAAAAGCTGAATCAGCTATTGTGTACATTGATGAAATCGATAAAATTTCAAAAAAATCTGAGAATACCTCAATCACTCGTGACGTATCCGGTGAAGGTGTTCAGCAAGCATTATTGAAGCTTATTGAAGGAACGGTTGCGTCAATTGCGCCACAAGGCGGTCGTAAACATCCTAATCAAGAGTTTATTCAAGTCAATACGGCTAATATGTTGTTTATTGTTGGCGGCGCGTTTTCGGGTTTAGATAAAGTGATTCAAGCCCGTTCTGAAACGGGGGGTATTGGTTTCTCAGCTGAAGTAAAAACAAAAGATGAGAGCAAAAATATTGGACAACTATTTGCGGAAGTTGAAGCGGAAGATTTAATAAAATACGGGTTAATTCCTGAATTTATCGGACGTTTACCTGTTATTGCGACACTTGAAGAACTTGATGAAGCGGCGTTAATTCAGATTTTAACGCAACCTAAAAATGCATTGATTAAACAGTACAAACATTTGTTTGAAATGGAAGGGGCTGAACTCGAGTTTAGTGATGATTCACTTTCAGCGATTGCGCAAAAATCAATGGAGCGCAAAACAGGCGCTCGTGGACTGCGTACTATTGTTGAAAATGTGTTACTCAATACCATGTATGAATTACCATCGGCTGATAATGTAGAGAAAGTCATTGTTGATAAGGACGTGATTTTGGGCAAAAATGAGCCTGTACTGATTTATAAAACGGAAAGAAAAACGAAAAAAGCAGCTTCTGAAAACTAAAAGAAGTTTCGGCTTAACTCAAAAAAGGACGCTTTTAAGATAAGCGTCCTTTTTTTATGCTTAAAAAAAACAAAAACGACTTGTTTTTCGGATAAATTGCCTTATAGTTTATTTCAACACTTAATAATTTTTAAATGGCTTAGAACAGTATGACTAAATTAACGTCCAATCAAACGCTTATTCCAGTATTACCGCTACGAGATGTGGTGGTTTATCCTAACATGGTTATCCCATTGTTTGTTGGGCGTGATAAGTCAATTGACGCACTTAATAATGCGATTAAAGAAAATGGTCAGGTATTGCTTGTTGCACAAAAAGAGGCAGATATTGATTCACCTGAAATTGCAGATTTATATGAAATGGGTACGTTAGCTAACGTACTTCAAATGCTCAAACTCCCTGATGGTACGGTTAAAGTATTAATGGAGGGTGAGGAGCGCTCTAGGGTTGTTGAATTTCAAAAAAATGATGGTTTTCTTTGTGCGCAAGTTGATGAGGTGGAAGAAACCTATAATCTGGATGAACATGAAAAAGACGTTTTAGAGCGGACGGCGTTAAGTTCATTTGAAAATTACGTAAAGCTCAATAATAAAATTCCTGCTGAAGTACTCAGCGCCTTGTCTGAAATTGATGATCCAAGTCGCCTTGCCGATACGATGGCGGCCCACATGACGTTGAAGGTTTCAGATAAGCAGTTAATTTTGGAAATGATGGATGTTGGGCAGCGTCTTGAAATGTTGATGGCTTTCATGGGTTCCGAAGTCGATTTACTCGAAACTGAAAAACGTATTCGCGTGCGCGTTAAGCAGCAGATGGATAAAAATCAACGCGAATATTATCTCAATGAACAAATTAAAGCCATTCATAAAGAATTGGGTGAAATGGATGAGGCTGCAACAGAAGTTGATGATTTAACGAAAAAAATCAATGATGCTCAAATGCCCGAAGAAGCAAAAAATAAAGCTTTTGCCGAGCTCAATAAGTTAAAAATGATGTCGCCTATGTCGGCTGAAGCCACCGTAGTGCGTAATTATATCGAGTGGATGGTGAGCGTGCCTTGGGTCAATAAAACGGATGTTCAAAGTGAACTTGCCGCCGCTGAAGCTATTTTGAATGAAGAACATTATGGGCTTGAAAAGGTTAAAGAGCGCATTTTAGAGTATCTCGCCGTGCAACAGCGGGTAGATAAGTTGAAAGGGCCTATACTGTGCTTAGTTGGCCCTCCAGGGGTGGGTAAAACCTCACTGGGTGAATCTATTGCACGTGCAACAAATCGGACGTATGTGCGCATGGCGCTAGGCGGTGTTCGAGATGAAGCTGAAATTCGTGGACATCGTCGTACCTATATTGGTTCTATGCCAGGTAAGATTTTGCAAAGTCTTTCAAAAGTGAAAGTGCGTAATCCGTTATTTTTGCTCGATGAAATTGACAAAATGGCAACGGATTTCCGTGGTGATCCAGCATCAGCGTTACTTGAAGTCTTAGATCCTGAGCAAAACAATGCCTTTTCAGATCATTATTTAGAAGTTGATTTTGATCTATCTGATGTAATGTTTGTGGCGACGGCCAATAGCATGGATATTCCACCAGCATTGCTGGATAGAATGGAGGTGATTCGTCTAGGTGGATATACCGAAGATGAAAAAATTAATATCGCGATGCGTTATTTAATACCAAAACAAATTAAGCAAAATGGGCTTAGAAACGCTGAAATTGATATTTCAGAAGAAGCCGTGCGCGATATGATTCGTTATTATTCACGCGAGGCAGGTGTGCGTAATTTAGAGCGTGATATTTCTAAAGTATGCCGAAAAGTGGTGAAAGATGTTCTTCTCAAACCACGAAAATCAAAAGTGAAAGTAACGCCAAAAAATCTTGATGACTATTTAGGTGTTAAACGCTATAGCTACGGTAGTGCAGAAGAGAAAGATCAAATTGGTTGCGTTACTGGACTTGCATGGACGTCAGTTGGGGGTGAGTTGCTTACAATAGAAACTGCTGTGATCAATGGTAAAGGAAAATACTCGACCACAGGTAAGCTTGGCGACGTAATGAAGGAGTCTATTGCCGCAGCGGTGACTGTTGTTCGAAGTCGCGCGGATGTTTTAGGTATTAATGATGAGGCATTTCAAAATAGTGATATTCACGTTCACGTTCCGGAAGGTGCAACACCAAAAGATGGTCCAAGTGCGGGGATTGGAATGTGTACGGCGATTGTGTCTGCGCTAACGAAAATTCCGGTTCGAGCAAATGTGGCGATGACAGGTGAAATCACTTTGCGTGGTGAAGTATTAGCCATTGGTGGCCTCAAAGAAAAGCTGCTCGCAGCGCATCGTGGCGGCATTACAACGGTTATTATCCCAAAAGATAATGAAAAAGATTTAGTGGAAATTCCTGAAAATATTAAACAAAACTTAACGATTAAACCTGTGCGTTGGATTGATGAAGTTCTAGAAATTGCGTTGCAATATCAACCTGTTCCTCGTGAGCCGATTTTTGTAGAATCGATTGATAAATTGAAAACAGAGACAACCAAAAAAAGTCGTTCGCAAGTACGCGCACACTAAAAAACGGTGTAAGCCACAGAAATCAAAGTCTGTAACGGTTTTATTGCTTGACACTCAAAGGGTGCGTTGATATAAATATAACCGTTTCTGTGGCTTACACGCGCTGCGTGGAAACGAGTAATGACGGCATTTTGCTATCCTAGAATTTTAAAAATCACTTCCTTAGGGGGAAATAATGAACAAATCAGAATTGATCAGTGCAATTGCGGAATCTTCAGGTTTAACCAAAGCGGATTCTGGTCGCGCATTGGATGGCTTTATTGCAGCAGTCACACACGCATTAAGTGCAGGCGATACCGTTGCATTAGTGGGTTTTGGTACATATTCAGTTAAAGAAAGAGCAGAGCGTAAAGGACGTAATCCGCAGTCTGGCGAAGAAATTACAATTAAAGCGGCTAAAACACCAACATTTAAAGCTGGTAAATCTTTAAAAGATGCTGTAAACTAAGGATTCTTAAGTCGGGTGCTTAGCTCAGCTGGGAGAGCATCGCCCTTACAAGGCGAGGGTCGGGGGTTCGATCCCCTCAGCACCCACCAGACTTTGGAGCGGTAGTTCAGTTGGTTAGAATACCGGCCTGTCACGCCGGTGGTCGCGGGTTCGAGTCCCGTCCGCTCCGCCAACACCTAAAAACCCCGAACCTTTGGTTCGGGGTTTTTTTTTGCTTACTTACAAAGAGTTATCGAGGTAGCTATTTTATGTTGACCAAAATTAGAGAAAAATCACAAGGGGCTTTTGCAGGTGTTATTTTGACCGTTATTTGTGTCCCATTCTTTTTATGGGGAATAAATAATTATATCAATGATGGTCAAGAAGCACCTGTCGCGTCAGTTGGCAAAAAAGACTTTTATCAACGTGATGTGACAAAAGCGTATGAAAAATACCAACAAAGTTTGGGTGGACTAGCCACAGATGATCAAAGTATCAAGCTTCAGGCGCTGAGAAAATTAATTAAAGATGAAGTTTTGTTGCAATACGTGCATCAAAAAGGCTTAACGGTCACTGACGATGCAATTCGTGATTTCATTCAAACTTTGCCGTACTTTCAGACGGATAACAAATTTGACGAACAAAAATACAAACAATTACTTGGACAGCAACGAATGTCATCAAGTGAATTTGTCGCTCAAATCAAAAATGCGTTAGTCATGGAACAATTCCAACAAAGTATTTTAGATAGCAGTTTTGCAACGCCTTACGATTTGGAACATTTTTTCAAAATTCAGAACCAAACACGTGATGTTGAGTATGTGACGATACCTACAACGACAGCTAATACAAGCCTCAGCGATAGTGATATAAATGCATATTATCAAGCGCATCAAACAGCGTATCAGCTACCTGAGCAAATGGCCGTGGAATATATAGAATTGACGTTAGATGATATCGCTAAAACGATTGAAGTCACCGATGAGAAACTTAAAGCTTTTTATGATGAACAAGCTGCGCAATATAGCACGCCAGAGCGTCGTAAAATTAGCCATATCCTCTTTGAGATAAACGATAACCAAGATGAAAAAACCGCGTTAGAAAAAGCCACACAAGCCAAAGCACAATTAGCAACTAAAGATTTTGCCAGTGTAGCGCAGGCGCTTTCTGATGATAAATTGACAGGTAAGGCGGGTGGTGACTTAGGTTTATTTAATGCGGGTGTGATGGATAAAGAGTTTGATAATGCGGCTACTGCACTCAAACAGGGTGACGTATCAGCGCCTGTAAAATCCTCTTTTGGGTATCATTTGATTAAAGTGACTGAATTAACGCCCGCTCAAGTGAAACCGTTTGACAGTGTAAAAGCACAATTAACAAAAGCGTATCAAAAATCACAAGCTGAAAACGCGTTTTATCAACAAGCGGAGTCGCTGACAGAAATCAGTTATCAAAATTCAGATAATATTAAAGTCGCTGCGGAGCAATTGAGTTTAACCGTGAAAAAAACGGGATTGTTCACTAAAACAGCGGGTGAAGGTGTGGCTGCAGATGAAAAAATTCGTAGCGTGGCGTTTAGTGATGAAGTGATTAATGGCACAAATAGCACGCCTATTGAATTAGATGCGGAGCATTTAGTGGTATTGCGTGTTCTTGAGCATAAAGCGGCTGAAAACAAGCCTTTAGAGCAAGTGAAATCGGTTGTGGTCAATGCACTGCAAACCCAAAAAGCACAGCAACACGCTGCCGATATTGCCAAAGAAATCAAAACAAAGTTATTAGGCGGTGAATCGCTTGCGAAAGTGGCTGCTGAGTATAAATTGTCTGTGCAAAAAGCGACTGGCTTAACGCGCATGAAAAAAGAGTTCAATGTTGTCCTTAATGAAGCGATTTTCAAAGCCGCAAAACCCGTTGCAGATAAGCCAAGTATTTTCAGTGTGGCATTGCCTTCGAATGAACAAATTGTTGTTAGTTTGAGTAAAGTGCAAGATGGTGCGATGACGCAAGAAGATAAAAAACGGGCAGTATTAGCAACTAAAAATATCGCAAAAGCAATTGGTGATAGTGAATTCAATGCGTTAATCAATACGCTTGAACAAAAAGCCGATATCGAAGTGAATTTACCTAATTCGCCAGCGGCGCAGTAAACTGCATTAGTTTTTTAAACCCCTGATACGATTAATTTCGTATTAGGGGATTTTTTTATGTGTAGAAATTTTTAGTCAGCCTTTAAAAACAGCAGTGTATCAATATCATTGTCTTGGCGTGGTGGATCAATGGCGGTATCTAAAATAAAGACACGTTCATTGGGAACGCCGCCTGTTTGAACAATGTATTTTGCAATTGACCGTGCCCGCGCAGCAGCAAGTTTGGTTAACCGTTTTTGTTCAACGGGTAAGCTTTGTGATAGGGTTTCTTTTGCAACACTGTAAAAATCTCCCAATTCAGGTTGCGCCAGTTCAAGCGATCCAAAGAATGAGCGTTTCACGAGTTGAGGGAATTTTTCTTTAAACTCTTGAGCCAGTAAGCGTTGTGTATCTGCTTCATCAAGTTCCACATATTCAGGACGTATTTTTCGATCACCTTTACGATTAATTTCTTCTGCTTTGAGTGTTTTTAGGCGATCTGTTAAGGCATCTTCGCGCAACACATTCCAATCTTGTGATTGAAAAGCAGTAGCTTTAATTTCTAATTTTAATACGGTACGCTCTTTCAACACTTTTGCAATACTATCGAGTTTTGGTTTTTGCCATTCTGATAGGTCAGCTTGCCCCGGTGCGAATTGGACAGCGCTTAAATCTTCGTCAGTGCCTAATAAATTGGCGATGGATTGAAAGGGTGAGCTAATTGCTTTAGTTAAAATATTCAGCACGGCATCACCGATAACGCCACCTAAATCGAATTGTGGGTCATTAAGCGAGCCGTTGATAGGAACGTTTAAGTTGATAATACCGTTCACATCTTTGAGGAGTGTGATGGCTAAATTAAACGGTGCATCAATAGCGTGAGGGTTATCAATTTGCTCACCAAGTTCAAACTGCTCAATTAATAAATTATTGTCTGCAGTGAGTTCACCATTTTTGACGTTATAGTTCACGCCAAGGGACATTTTCCCTTTTTCCACTTTATAACCGAAAAATTCGGCCATATAAGCGGACACAAGAGGGAGCGGCATACCTTTGAAATTCAATGCGGCGTTGTAATCGCCTATATAAGGTTGAATTTTTCCTTTGATATCAACAGGCGCCAGATCGTAGGCATTCCCTTTTAGCGTGATATTAATGGTGGATTCGTGTTCAGAGGATATACCCGATGCACCGCCATCAAGTCCTTTAATTTCGGCTGAAAAGGGCAAAATCATCGATAAATCTGAAAAAGAGGATGCGCCATTTGAAATGCGTACTTTATCAAGTTGAAAATGAATATCGGATGATGTTGTAGATGTCTTTTTATTGTTTTTTGCGGTTTCTTTTGTGGCAGTTGAATCAATTAGCATATCGGAGAAATTAAGCCGTTTATCTTTTCCAATAATAATTCGTGCATACGGTTTTTCAATTAATAAAGAAGACGCAATATAGCGTTGCGCGAGTAAATCGGCTTCAATATTTTTTAAACTCAAATTATCCCATTTGATTAAATCTTTATTTTGCACTTGATCGCGTGTAATTAAACGTGCAATGCCGCTATTTCCTTTGAATTTAACATCTAACTCGCCTTGTTCACCTTGCGCGACATCCATTCTGCCCTCTAAATTAAATACGCCTTTAATCACATCAATATGGGCAAATTTATCGACATACGATTGAAATTTATCTAAACCAATAGATGTGACTTCGATATCAGATTGTGTATTAAGTGGATTAAGTCCCGCATTGCCTTTGATATGCACTGAGCCACCGCTATTGACGCCTGTATTTAGCTCAAACGGTAAGGTGCTGCCTTTATCGGTGTTGATATTGGTGGCCTTTAGAGAAAGCGGCTTGATACTGATGGAAAGTGGTTTTGGTAAGGATTTATCTTCAAATGTCGCGCTAAAATTGGTGAGATCAATCGCGTCAATTTTAACGCCCCAAAAAGCGTCGCTTGTGGTGATCTCTGCTTGCTTTTCACTGTTGACTTGCGCTTCATCTTCGGGGAGCAGCGTTTGATAATTGAGTTCGCCTTGTGAATTTAGCCACGCACGAAAATCAGCGTTGCTGGCTTGGATGCTTGTAATCGATAATGCTTTTTTCTTGAAATCAAAGACGAGCTTGCTAAAGCTTGCTTGTGGTAATTTAAAAAGCAGGGTGTTTTGCTTGGTGTCAAAAAGTTCAGCATTTTGCCATGACACGTTGCCGGTTTGTAGTTGCAGAGCGTCAATGTTAAAAGCAAAATTACTCACTGTTAGGTTTTCAAACGAAAGCTGCGCTTGATTTTGCGTATAGCGTGGATGATTTAAAATAGCCGTTTTAAATTGAACTGTCTGCTGCGTACTGTCGTATTGCCCGTTATCTAAATCAAAATGCTGTAGTGAAGCATGATCTAATGGGCAATTTTTATCTTGATAAACGATATTGTCTAAAACGAGATGCGCATTTTCAATAAAAAAAGCAAGTGATTTTTCATGAATGGCTACGCGAAAATTCATTGATAAATCACCTATACCATTAAAAGTGAGTGCCTTTTTTTCGGGGCAAAAGGGCATGAGGGTGCTCAATGGCAATTTTGATAATGTTATTTTTCCATTTGAACTCAAAGGTGTCAGTTGAAATTCACCCTCACTAACGAATTCACCACCTTGTTTATGGATTGCACTTAAACGAAATAGAGCGGGCGTATCGTTTGTGGAACCGACATGGGTTAATGACAGTTCGATTGGCGTTAGGTCAATTTGCCCATTTTCCGCTGTAACATGACCATTTGATAAAGCAAAATGTTTAATCAAAAAGGGAATAGGGGATGCAATATTGTCGACAGAGAAAGGTTTATCGTTTGTTGGTTCTTTTTCTTTTGTGGGGTTAAATTGGACAGAAGGTTTCAAGAGTTCGATGTTTTCAACTACAAGGCGTTGTGTTAAAACAGACTCAAGAAAATTAACTTGAAGCGTGAAAGACTCAAACTCAAAAACGGGCGATTGGTTTTGCGTTAGCGCAAAGTGATGGAATGTTAATTGCAACGTGAGGGGATTGAAATTGACGTGCGCTAAACTCGCGTTAAAGGGGGTATCTTCACTAATTAACGCGGGAATTTTATGTTGCAGCCATATAGGTAGTAAATAAGTGCTAGTGGCTAAATAGCCACTCACTAAACCAACAGGAATTAAGGCAACATGGACAAATTTCGGTATTTTTATCACAAGGCAATTACGCTAACAAATCATGAATCAGCGATTTTAATTTGATTGCTTGGCTTTGCTGCTTTAAGCGATTGGCCATAATGATGCTTTCGAGTTCATTTAAGGCGGTATTGAAATCGTCATTGACCACTAGATAATCAAATTCTCCGTAATGTGACATTTCAGCCACGGCGTCTTGCATGCGTCGATCGATAATTTCCACGGAATCTTTGCCCCGTCCTTCAAGGCGCTCACGTAATATTTGTGTTGAAGGGGGAAGAATAAAAATTGAACAACTTTGAGGCATCAACTTACGCACTTGCTGAGCGCCTTGCCAATCAATTTCCAAAATGACGTCATCACCTTGCGTTAAATTCGTTTCAACCGTTTTTTTCGCAGTGCCATAAAAGTTATCAAACACTTGCGCAGATTCTAAAAACGCGTTGTCATTTTGCA
>CAJBJW010000402.1 GCA_903953455.1 uncultured Pseudomonadota bacterium
ATCTGCATTCTGAATTCCATCTCCATTTGCATCAGCAAAGACAGTAGCATTTTTTAAATAACCATCTAACGCTTTAGAACTTAATTTATCAGTAAAAACCTGCGCTTGAGTAGTGGTATCTTTTGACGTCGTTAAAATTAGGTCTGTATTAAAATTCAGTTGTGTAGTTAACGTTAATCCAACAAAATTATTTCCAATTTTATCCGTCAATACACTCGGTGCAAAGGTAATATGGTAATTACTATTCGTAATTAAGTCCTTAGCTGGATTAATGGTTACAATTTTATTATTGATAACCACTTGGTTGTCATCATTTACAGGAATAGTTTGAACATCACTCCCATTACTAATAACAAAACTTCCAGTACCTGTAAAAATATTCTCATCAAAAATAAGAACTATATTGCCTGTATTAGTAAAATAAGAACTATTGTCTGCAGGCGTTGATCCTTGAAGTAGTGGGCAGAGCGTATCAACAGATTGACTATTTTGCGCTACAGCATCATTTTTATTTCCTACCAAATCTGTGAAAACTCCTTGAGCAACATCAATCGTAATAGATTCAATTGAATTGGAGTTTGGCATAACATTCAATGTAAAATTGTTTGTTCCTGTCACAGGTTTAAACTCGCCTTTTATCCCCCCCTTAACGGAAATGTCGTCAATACTGAACCCTTCAATTGGTTCACTACTCGTAAACAGGTAATGAATTTCTGAATTAGTCGTTGTAGTTTTATCGTCAGATATCGTAAGCGTAGGAGAGACTTTATCCCTCGTGTCAAAAGTAAAAGGGGCTTTTGTTGTTAATCCAGAAAAAGCATTATTGGCTAAATCGGTAACGATACCTTTTGGCGCGCTAAGCGTGTAGATTTTTTCTGCGTCGAGAGCCTTGGCAGGATTTATAGTTAGTACATTGTTAGTAATGGATACTTGTGAATCTGTAACGGGGATCATAACACTCGTTGAGCCATCACTTAGTATAAAACTACCAGAACCAGTTTTAATTGCTTCTTGAAATGACAGTTGCAGATTATCTTTCGCGTATCCATTGATAGCTCGACTTTGTAAAAGAGGAGCTTGCTTATCACCTGTCGCTTTAGTCGTAAAGAATAATTCCACTGGATCGTTTAAATTTGAAGGCGAGGCACCGTCTTTAATGACGCCAGCTGCAATATTCAATTTATAGGTACTATTTGTATTCAACTCTATCGTTGGATTTATCGTCAGTGTGTTACCCGAAATTTTGACTTGATTGTCAGAGATTGAAATTGTCCGCAAATCAGCATTACTTACGAGTGTAATATTACCTGCGCTAGCTTTGATTTTTTCGTTAAACGTTAAGACAATATTGGTATTTACAGCAAAACTTGATGAATTAGCTAACAGATTGTTTGTAGCCATTGTCGGTGCCAGGGTATCTATTGTATTAAAATAGCACGTTGTCGTATTGTTAATCCCTGAATATTTATTGCCGCTTAAATCCTCAATAGCTGTATTTTCGATTTTGACAGAATAAAGACTATTGGGCAGTAAATTATCAGCAAGGCTTAAAGTGAGTAATTTACCAGTAATAGCGAATTGTTTAGATGAACCTTGAATAGGTGCTAATGAGATTGTTTTTGTATCAAATCCATTACTTATAACAATATTTCCTGAGCCAGCTTGAATATATTCATTGAACAGTAAGATGAGCGGCTCATTTAAGCCCACATTAAAACTGCCTTTATTAGGATTTACTGAAATAAGCTTAGGGGCGGTTTTGTCATTTTTTGCCATAGCATGTGCTCAAGAAAATAATTAATTTAATCTGTTAAGTTTTGATGCTACCAAAATAAATTAAAAATTCAAAACACTTAGCAGTTTCACGCAGCCAACTTTAGTTTTGTAAGTGCGCAAAATGAACTCTACCGACAAATAAGCACAAAAAGCCCTACATTCAAATCAAATAACTTACCGAGAGAACCACCAGAATTGAACCGGATTTGAAATAACTGTGGTGCCCGGGGGCGGAATCGAACCGTCGACACAAGGATTTTCAATCCTTTGCTCTACCAACTGAGCTACCCGGGCGTTTTAAAACGAGGAAAATTGACTTAATACTAAAAATGGTGCCCGGGGGCGGAATCGAACCGTCGACACAAGGATTTTCAATCCTTTGCTCTACCAACTGAGCTACCCGGGCATTTTCTGATGTACTAAAAACAGTTATTAGACTTGATTTTATCCCTTTCGTCAATCACTAATATCATATTTACCTGCACCCATAATGTAAATAAAGTAAAATTAGATGTTTTACATTGCTGAAATTCATTTATAACTTATGGTTTGGAAACCCCACGTCACTGTTGCTGCAATTATCGAGCGTGAGCAACGTTTTTTAATGGTTGAAGAATTTACACCGCATGGTTTGCAATTCAACCAACCAGCTGGCCATTTAGAAGAGCATGAAGACCTAATTCATGCCGTTAAACGCGAAGTGTGCGAGGAGACCGCATGGAAGTTTACGCCTGAATATATAACGTCTGTGCAGTTGTGGCGCCGCACTCCAGAAAGTTTAACGTTTGTGCGATTCTGTTTTTCGGGGCAATGCTACGATTACGACCCAACGCAAACCTTAGATGATGGCATCGTGGCATCGCATTGGCTAACACGTGATGAGATTGCAGCAAAACCTTTGCGCAGTCCCCTAGTATTAAATTCAGTGGATGAATATTTAAGTGGTCAACGCTACCCTCTTACGTTACTAAAATCGTTTCTTGATTATGCCTAAAAATATTATTGTTGGAATGTCAGGGGGTGTTGATTCGTCAGTCACTGCGCTTTTGTTGCTTGAACAAGGTCATCACGTCACCGGTTTGTTTATGAAAAACTGGGAAGAGGATGACGGCACCGAGTATTGCACCGCGATGCAAGACTTAGCCGATGCACAGCAAGTGTGTGACACACTAGGGATTGAACTCAAAACCGCAAACTTTGCCGCTGAATATTGGGACGAGGTGTTTGAAGTCTTTTTGTCCGAATTTAAAGCCGCTCGTACACCTAATCCCGATATTTTGTGCAATAAACACGTGAAGTTTAAAGCATTTCTGCATCATGCCATTGATGATTTAGGCGCGGATTTTATCGCAACAGGACATTATGCTCGAGTACATGAGAAAAACGGTGAATTTCAACTTTTAAAGGGTTTAGACCCTAATAAAGAGCAAAGCTATTTTTTATATACACTAGGACAAAAACCGCTTTCACGTACCCTATTTCCAATTGGACATTTGCATAAACCCGAAATTCGCGCCATGGCGCAGCGTGCCGGTTTTGCCAATGCGAAGAAAAAAGACAGTACCGGCATTTGCTTTATTGGTGAGCGTAAATTTACGGAGTTTCTCAAACGTTATTTACCCACGCAAGCGGGTGAAATGCGTACACCAGATGGAAAATATATTGCCCAGCATAATGGCCTCATGTATTACACCTTAGGTCAACGCCAAGGCCTTGGAATTGGTGGCGTCAAAGATGCGCCTGATGAGCCTTGGTATGTACTTGATAAAGACGTTCCCAATAATATTTTAATTGTGGGACAAGGCCATGATCACCCGCTGATGCTTCATAATTCTTTAATTGCAGAGCAACTTGATTGGTGTAGCAATCAGCCGCTCACGCAAACAGTGCATTGCAAAGCTAAAACACGCTATCGCCAAGAAGATCAAGACTGTATTGTAAAGCCTATAGACAATGAACGCTGTGAAGTGTATTTTTCGCAACCCCAACGCGCGATTACCGAAGGGCAATCGGTTGTATTTTATCAAGATGATGTCTGTTTAGGTGGTGGTATTATTGATTCTAAAGCGAATGTTTAAATGAAAAACGAATCACGTACAAAAAAAATCCAAAACCTGTTTAGTCAATTGGCGCTCTATAAATACGATGGCGTACTAATTCATCAGGAACATGACAACGAAGGCGCCATTGAAGTCGTGGAAGTTGACGGCGTTCGCTCTCTACATTTTGGCACCGTCCCGCGCCAAAGCAGTATGCTTATTAGCGACCCTAATCGACTGTATTTAGAATATGCCCGCACGATGAGCAGCTGGCTGCTTTTTAAAGAAACACTTAACCATCAAGAAGCATTGTTAATTGGACTAGGCGGTGGATCAATTGCGAAACATTTGCTTTATCAATTCCCTGATTGCAAAGTCAATGTCGTCGAATACCGTAAAAGCGTGTTAAAAGTTGCACGGACACACTTTGGACTGCCTATCGACTCACGCTTAAATGTGGTCATTGATGACGGTGCGAACTATGTCAAAAAAAACAGAGAAAAAGATGCAAAACGCTACAGTATCATTGCTATTGACGCGTTTGATCATGAAGGTATGGCTGAGGCGATTTGCAATATCGATTTTTTTACGCATTGCCAAACGCTACTCAAACCCGATGGTATTTTAACTATTAATTTATGGGGCGGAGTGCATCGTCCGCAATTTCAGCAAATTGCACTCTGGCTTGGGAAATTATTTAATTGGAAATTATTGTTTGTCCCCGTCAAAGGACGAGGCAATATTATCGGTTTAGCCTTTAATCCCAAAACACCGGTTTATTCCATCAAAGATTTGCGTACTCGCGCGATTGTTTTGGAGCATTTACATCAAATTGACTACACTTATTATTTAAAAGACCTCGTTAAACACAACGCGAGCGTGCTTAAAAATGTTATTTATTAGGAAATAATATGACTCTAAAAATGATTTACCAGACCAAAGACCAAGATGGAGACATAGAAGTTAGTGAATTGGATGGCGTTCGTTCACTGCATTTTGGATCGTTTGCCCAACAAAGTGCTATGTCATTAAAAAATCCCGATCAACTAGAACTTGAATACGCCAAGGCAATGATGAGTTGGTTGTTATTTCACGAAATAGGTAATGATGATATTTTATTAATGGGACTAGGTGGTGGTTCATTAGCAAAATACATTTTAAATCATTTTCCTGAGTGTCGGGTGGAAGCGGTAGAATACCGTGCTGCTGTAGCAGAAGTCGCGCATGATTATTTTGAGTTACCGCGTGATTCACGATTGAATATAGTCATTGATGATGGTGCACATTATGCGCGAGAACGATTAAATATGCAGCGTGAATTTTATCAGATCATTATGCTTGATGCTTTCGATTCACAAGGCATTGCAGAATCATTGTGTAATGTTGAATTTTTTGCGATGTGTAAAACTTTGCTTAAAAAAGAGGGTATTTTGGTGGTGGATTTATGGAATAACAAGATGCAATTTAAACAACTTTTTTCGTGGTTAGGCGGACTATTTGAAGCAAAACTTCTCTTGTTACCTGTTCACGGCACTGTAAATGTCATTGCTATCTTTTTCCACGAAGACACACCGATTTATTCGCGCAACGCATTGAAAAAACGCGCTATTCAATTAGAGAAAAAATATCAATTGCCGTTTAAACGCTACTTAAAAGAGTTTATTGCGTACAATCCTAACTTTATCGACAATGTCACGAGCGCATAAAATGTCAACTTCTTCAAATACAGCTCCTAATCTAAATAGTTATCGCAAATATTGGGCGCAACGATTTGGTGTTGCACCACAACTACCGATGAGTCGCGCTGAGATGGACGAACTGGGTTGGGATAGCTGCGATATTATTATTGTTAGTGGTGATGCATATGTGGATCATCCGAGTTTTGGTATGGCGTTAATTGGTCGTGTACTTGAAGCACAAGGCTTTCGCGTCGGTATGATTGCACAACCGGATTGGATGAGTGCAAAAGATTTTCAACAACTTGGTCGCCCTAATTTGTTTTTTGGGATTACTGGCGGCAATATGGATTCGATGGTCAATCGCTATACTTCGGATAAAAAAATTCGCTCAAACGATGCCTACACACCCAATGGTGAAGGTGGAAAACGCCCTGATCGCACCGTTTCTGTTTATTCACACCGTTGCCGCGAAGCCTTCAAAGATGTACCCATTATCATTGGTGGAATTGAAGCGAGCCTGCGCCGTATTGCGCATTATGATTATTGGTCCGATACCGTTAAAAAATCCGTATTAATGGATGCAAAAGCCGATTTACTCTTATATGGTAACGCTGAACGCGCGATTATTGAAGTCGCTCATCGCCTTGCTAAAGGCGAAAAAATTCAAGATATTCAATTTATGCGTGGCACCGCACATTTTGTCAAAACCGTTCCCGCTGATTTTGCGGTGAAGGATTCCACTGAATTTGACAAACCCGGTGCCACCGCGCCGCCGGTAAATCCGTATCAAGAAGAGCCTCCTTGTGATACCTCACAAAAGACCGAAACGACAGATGAAACACTTGTCGCACCTTTGATTCAAAATATCAAAACGCTACGCGAAAAAACCGCAATTCGCTTGCCTTCATATGACATAGTAAAAAATGATCCCATTTTTTACGCGCATGCTTCACGCGTCATGCATGGTGAAACTAATCCTTATAATGCACGACCGCTAATTCAAAAACACGGCGATCGTGAGATATGGATAAACCCACCGCCGCTGCCGCTGGCAATGAATGAAATGGACAGCGTGTTTGACTTGCCTTATTCACGTCTGCCACACAAAAGCTACGGCACTGCCAATATTCCCGCTTTTGAGATGATTCAACATTCTGTCAATATCATGCGCGGCTGTTTTGGTGGATGCAGTTTCTGCTCCATTACCGAGCATGAAGGTCGCATTATTCAAAGCCGCTCTGAAGATTCTATTATTCAAGAAATTGAAGCTATTCGCGATACCTCCCCAACGTTTACGGGACATATTTCAGATTTAGGTGGTCCAACGGCGAATATGTATCGCCTTGCCTGCAAAGATAAAGCTATTGAAACTGCCTGCCGAAAACTTTCTTGTGTGTATCCAAGCATTTGCCCGAACTTAAACACGGATCATTCGTCACTGATTAAACTTTATCGTCGAGCGCGAGGATTGAAAGGCATTAAAAAAATCTTTATTGCCTCTGGTTTACGCTACGACCTAGCGGTTGAGTCACCCGAATACGTAAAAGAATTAGTCACACATCACGTTGGCGGTTATTTAAAAATTGCGCCCGAACATACTGAAAAAAATGTCCTAAGCCGGATGATGAAACCGGGCATGGGATCGTATGATCGCTTTAAAGCCATGTTTGATCAATACTCTAAAGAAGCGGGCAAAGAACAATATTTAATTCCCTATTTCATTGCCGCGCATCCCGGTACAACTGATTACGATATGCTCGAATTGGCACTTTGGCTCAAACGCAATAATTTCCGCGCAGATCAAGTACAAGCCTTTCTACCCTCCCCCATGTCGATTGCCACCGCCATGTACCACTCGGGTAAAGACACACTCAAAAAAGTAAACAATCAAGCCGAAAACATTAGTATCCCAAAAAGCGTGAAACAACGTCGTTTGCAAAAGGCATTTTTGCGTTATCATGACCCTAAAAATTGGCCTCTGCTGCGTGATGCGCTAAAGGCGATGGGGCGGGCAGACCTTATTGGCAACGGTAAAGCGCATTTGATTCCTAGCTTTCAGCCCAAAGGAACCTTTGATACACCTGAAAAAACCCAAACGTTCAAAACGAAATATACCGGATTTGGAAACAATAAATTAGGAAGTCAGCCATCGCGCCCGTCTAAATCAAAAAGTCGAGCACGTTAATTTTTTAATTCGATTTCACAGTTATTCATATTGACAATGCAACTTTCACGATTAAAAATCAGTTTATTTATTTATAGCGCTCTCTTTTCGTCTAGCGCGTGGGCAAATGAATCAGTGAATTTGCAACTGCGTTGGCATCATCAATTTCAGTTCGCAGGATACTATGCTGCACTTGAAAAAGGCTATTATGCAAACGCAGGACTGGATGTATCCATTACAGAAGGCTCACCTGAACATGAAGTCATCAATGAAGTCCTCGAGCAACATGCACAATATGGCGTCACTAATAGCGATATACTCTATCGTCGCCTGCAGGGCTTACCATTAGTTGCGCTTGCGGCCATGTTTCAACATTCACCTTCGGTTTTACTCACTCGCAAAGATATTTCATCGCCCAGTGACTTAATTGGCAAACATGTCATGATGATTGAAAAAATGGGGGATGCAGATTTTCTAGCGATGTTTTTAAATGCAGGCATCAATAAAGAATTAATGCTTTTGCAACCGATGAGTTTTGATTTGCAAGATTTTATCAGCGGCAAAACCGATGCGTTTCATTCTTATTTAACGGATCAACCTTACTATTTAAAACAACATGCAATCCCATTCAACGTCATCAATCCGCGTAATTACGGTGTGGATTTTTACGGGGATATTTTATTTACTACCGAGGATGAAATTAAGCATCACCCCGATCGCGTAAAAGCTTTTCGGCAAGCGAGTATTGATGGCTGGAATTATGCACTTGCGCACCCAAATGAAATCATTGATTTACTGATAAATAAGTATCATGTGGAGAAATCACGCAGTCATTTAGAATTTGAAGCAGAGACAATGCGACCATTAGTTATCTCTGAGTTAATTGAAATTGGCCACATGAATCCAGCTCGCTGGGAAGCGATGGCGGAAACGTTTGCAAAAGTAGGCATGATTGACAGAGCAACAATACATGAGCGCTTAGATGACTTTATATATGACTCGGATATTAAATTTGATAAAGGAAAACTTCGAGATTATCTTGGTATAGCGTTTATTGCAGCCTGTTTTTTAAGCTTTGTATTTTTACTCCTTATTGTTGCCTACAAATCAGTGCGTCTTGAAAATCTGCGTAGACGAAAAATCGCTCGTGTTTTACTGCGTCAAAGTAACGATTTAGCTTTACATAACCAGATTTTAAAAGCCATGGGTAGCAATACAATGAGCCTTCAGAAGTTGCAGAGTTTGCTCACTGAATTGGCCATAGGTATTGAAGTACAATATTCTTCCATGATTTGCTCAATTTTATTGCTCGATAATGCCACCGGAAAGCTCTTATTGGGTTCAGCACCCAGTTTACCCGCATATTACACTCAAGTGATTGAAAGTATCGTGATTGGCGATGAAGTGGGGTCGTGTGGTAGCGCAGCTTTTCGCGGAGAACGTGTTATTGTAGAAGATATACTCATTCACCCTAATTGGCAGCAATTTAGTGAACTCGCTCAACTAGCCAATTTGCGCTCTTGTTGGTCACAGCCTATTAAAAACAGTCATGATCAAGTGCTTGGAATAATTTCAATTTATAGACGTTATGTCAGTACACCACTGCCAACTGAATTAGTGTTAATTGAACAATATGCCAATTTAGTGATGCTCATGATTGAACGTTATCACTCAGATACCAAAATTCAAAAATTAGCATTTTATGATCCGCTAACCGACCTGCCTAATCGTCGATTACTCTACGATAGACTCTGCCAAGGTATTGAGCAAGGGCGTCGAGAAAATAAACGAATGGCTCTGCTGATGATGGATTTGGATAGATTCAAAGCAGTCAATGATAATTTAGGGCACGCTGCAGGCGATGAACTGCTTGTGCAAGTAGCAAGGCGAATTCAGAATCGATTGCGAGAAGTGGATACCGTTGCAAGACTCGGTGGCGATGAATTTATTGTTTTACTTCGAGATATTAGCCAAATTGATGATGCAGCGCGTGTAGCTGAAACTATAGTGGCTGATTTAAGTTTACCTTTTGTATTGACACAAAGCGATGATGTTCAAATTGGCGCAAGTATAGGCATTAGTCTCTACCCAGAACATGGTGAAAATCCTGAATTGTTAATTGACCATGCAGACACCGCACTTTATCATGCAAAAGATGCGGGACGAGGCTGTTTTGCGTATTTCTCGAAGGACTTAACTCGCGCAGTACGTGAGCGCATTGAACTTGAAAATCGCCTACGTCGCGCCATTGAAAATCAAGAATTATGTTTATATTATCAAGCGCAGGTTGACATATTATCCGGCGAAATCATCGGCGCTGAGGCCCTTGTTCGTTGGCTAGATCCCGACAAAGGCTTGATTATGCCCGATGAGTTTATTCCTTTAGCCGAAGAAACGGGGTTAATTGAAAAAATGGGTGAATGGGTGGTTTATGAAGCATGTTATCAAGGTAAAAAATGGCTCGATAAAGGCATCACCAATCTAACCTTAGCGGTTAATGTCTCGCCCGTCCAATTTCGACGCACTGATTTAAATAAGTTAGTGACAAGCGCACTGCAACGCACAGGTTTTCCAGCAAATTGTTTAGAGCTTGAGTTATCCGAAAGTGGACTCATGGAAAACCAAGAAAAAGTGATTACTATTCTCAATAATTTGCGCGAACAAGGTGTTAAACTCGCCATTGACGATTTTGGAACAGGTTATTCATCACTTGCTTATTTAAAATGTTTTCCCGTGAATGCACTTAAAATTGATAAAAGTTTTATCGACGACATTCCCGAACTTAAAGATGATAGGGAAATTACGGCGACCATTATTGCAATGGGTAAAATCTTAGGATTTAAAGTATTAGCCGAAGGGGTTGAAACACAAGCACAGCTCGACTTTTTAAAAGAAAAAGGCTGTGATGTTTACCAAGGATATATAAAAAGCAAACCATTGCCAGCGGATGAATTTTTAAAACTATTACGCGAAGATAACAAAAACGATTAAAAATATTTCTTTTATTTGGATTACATACAATGACTGTAGATTATAAAAAAACGCTCAATTTACCTAGCACCGGTTTTGCGATGAAAGGCAATTTAGCACAACGTGAACCTGAACAATTAAAAAAATGGCAATCTGCAGAGCTCTACCACGCGATTCGAAAAGAAAAGAAAGGTCGCCCGTTATTTGTCCTTCATGACGGCCCGCCATATGCGAATGGTGAAATTCATATTGGCCATGCGGTAAATAAAGTATTAAAAGATTTTATTGTGAAATCCAAATCGCTGAGCGGATTTGATGCGCCTTACGTTCCGGGTTGGGACTGCCACGGTTTACCCATTGAATTGCAAGTTGAGAAAAAAATTGGTAAAGCGGGCGTTAAAGTGTCACCGGCTGAATTTCGTAACGCTTGCCGCGAATATGCCGCAAAGCAGGTTGAGATTCAAAAAGAAGCTTTTATGCGTCTTGGTATTTTAGGTGACTGGGAAAATCCTTATCTCACCATGGATTTTAAATTTGAAGCAGATATCGTTCGCTCACTCGGTAAAATTGCACATAATGCGCATATTACTAAGGGCGCAAAACCCGTTCATTGGTGTATTGATTGTGGCTCGGCGCTTGCTGAAGCGGAAGTTGAGTACGAAGATAAACATTCGTTTGCCATTGATGTGCGTTTTGCCGCGGTCGATAGCGCAGATTTTTTATTATGTTTTGGGTCTTCTACTGGTGGACATGGACGAATTTCAGTCGTTATTTGGACAACAACGCCTTGGACACTACCCGCCAATCAAGCCGTAGCACTTCATCCAGAATTAGAATATGTTTTAATTCAATATCATGACGAGCGTCTTGTTATTGCAAAAGATTTATTAGAATCAGCCCTGCATCGCTATGGCAATCCTGAATACAGTATTTTAGCAAGTTGCCCAGGCTCTGCACTGGAACTTCAACAACTGCAGCATCCATTCTATCATCGCCATGTGCCAATTGTACTCGGTGATCACGTCACCACGGATGCAGGTACAGGCGCGGTTCATACTGCCCCTGCGCATGGACAAGAAGATTATGTAGTGGGTCGCGTTTATGATTTACCTGTCGATTGCCCTGTCGGCAGTGATGGTGTGTTTTTACCTAATGTGGAACTTTTTGCAGGTCAACACGTTTCAAAAGCCAATGAGCACGTTTTAGAGGTACTGCATACTCGCGGCAGTTTAGTACATCAACAAACCCTACTTCATAGCTACCCGCATTGCTGGCGCCATCATACGCCCATTATTTTCCGCGCAACGCCACAATGGTTTATTTCAATGAATCAGAATCAATTGCGTGAACAAGCCTTAGCGGAAGTCAAAAAAGTGACTTGGCTACCTGAATGGGGTCAAGCACGCATTGAAAGCATGATGGAAAATCGTCCAGATTGGTGTATTTCACGTCAGCGAACATGGGGGGTTCCGATTGCTTTCTTTGTACATAAAGAAACAGGTGAATTGCATCCTCGTACAGAAGAATTGATTGAAGAAGTCGCGCAACGCATTGAAAAAGCAGGCGTTGACGCATGGTTTGAACTTGAAGCTGATGAATTACTCGGCAGCGATGCAGAGCATTACGACAAAATGAGCGATACGCTGGATGTCTGGTTTGATTCAGGTGTGACGCACGCAGGCGTTCTAGCACGACGTGAGCAACTCCATTTCCCCGCTGATTTATATTTAGAAGGTTCAGATCAACATCGTGGCTGGTTCCAATCATCCCTACTCGCGTCTGTGGCGATGAACGGCGTAGCGCCATATAAAACCGTTTTAACACATGGTTTTACGGTTGATGCAAAAGGCGAGAAAATGTCCAAATCCAAAGGCAACGTCATTCCACCACAATCAGTAATGAAAAACTTAGGGGCGGACGTGCTGCGTTTATGGATTGCCTCGACAGATTATCGTGGTGAAATGCGCGTATCAGATGAAATTTTAGAACGCACCTCAGATGGTTATCGTCGTCTACGCAATACAGCACGATTCTTATTATCGAACTTAAACGATTTTACGCCAGCTGAAAATTTAGTGCCGGTTGAACATTTATTGCCCCTTGATCGCTGGGTACTTGATCGCGCCTTCACACTACAAGAAGAAGTCAAAACGGCGTATGAAAATTATCAATTCCAAACTATTTTCCAAAAAGTACATCATTTCTGCGCAATCGATTTAGGCAGTTTCTATTTAGATATTATTAAAGACCGTCAATACACCGCGAAAACTGATGGGCTCGCACGGCGTTCAACACAATCGGCAATGTTCCACGTTCTCGAAGCTTTAGTGCGCTGGTTAGCCCCCATTTTAAGCTATACCGCTGACGAAATTTGGCAGCATTTACCGAGTCTTGAAAAACGTGAAGCATCGGTATTTTTAAGTACATGGTACGAGCATTTAGCACCCTTAGAAGCTAACGCCTCATTCAATCACGATTTCTGGCAAACGGTTATGACTGTTCGCTCTGATGTAAGTCAATCACTCGAACATAGCCGAACTAACAAAGAAATTGGCTCCTCTTTAGCAGCTGCTGTGGAAATTAATTGTGATAAAAACACCTTTGCTACTTTAGATAAATTAGGAGATGAACTGCGTTTTGTCTTTATTACGTCGGATGCAACACTCACTAAAAATGACGCAAATGAGTACAACATCACGATTAAAGTAACGCCCTCCTCTGCACCAAAATGTGTACGTTGCTGGCATCAACGCGCAGAAGTAGGCGCAAATCCTGAGCATCCGGAATTGTGTGGACGATGCGTTGAAAACATTGCAGGCGAAGGAGAAAAAAGACTTTATGCCTAAATTTCCCATGTTGAAATGGCTTTGGCTTGCAGTCTTGTCATTAGGTCTTGATCAAGCCAGTAAATTAATTATCGACAATGTTATGCAACTCTATGAATCGCGTGCTGTCTTCGCATTTTTTAATTTAACGTATGTGCATAATACTGGCGCTGCCTTTAGTTTTCTCAGTGATGCCGGAGGCTGGCAACGCTGGCTTTTTGCGGGACTTGCTGTAGGGATGAGTATTTTGATTAGCGTTTGGCTGACACGATTAAAACCCAATGAAACATTCATCGCAATCGCGCTCTCGTTAATATTAGGCGGCGCTATTGGCAATTTAGTGGATCGATTAGCTTATGGATATGTTATTGATTTCTTGGATATATACTATGGAAATTGGCATTGGCCAGCATTTAATATCGCAGATTCTGCTATAACAGTGGGCGTTGTGTTAATGTTGATAGACTCATTTACATCAAAAACCGAAGAAACAGCATGAAAACACGCGAACGTCGACATGGACTAACCGTTGTCAACACAGGGGAAGGAAAAGGAAAATCATCTAGCGCCTTTGGCATGGTGTTTCGCGCCGCAGGTTGGGATATGAATGTGTGTGTCATTCAATTTATCAAAGGTCAATGGCAAACTGGTGAGCAAAAAGCGGCCCAACGACTTGAAAATATTGAGTGGCATGCGTTAGGTGATGGATTTACTTGGGACACGAAAAACCCTGAGCAAGACATTCAAACGAGTCGTGAAATTTGGGAATTTGCCAAGCAACAAATTTTGTCAGAAAAATTTGATGTTGTATTGCTTGATGAAATTAACTATTGTTGCGGCTATGGTTGGATTAGCGGACAAGAAGTAGCCGATTTTATTACACAAGAAAAACCCGCATGGCTGCATTTAATTCTCACCGGACGCAATGCACCTGAGGAACTGATTAGTGTCGCGTCAACAGTGACAGAAATGACAAAAATAAAACACGTTTTTGACTCTGGCATAAAAGCCGAGCAAGGCATCGATTTTTAATATAAAAACAACAAAAGGCGTTATTTATGAGCGAAGAAAAAGAACCAATGAGCAATACCACTAAATTAATTATTGCCATAGCATGCGTGTTTGGTGCTGGTTTTTTAATGGTCGGCCAAAATAAACAAAAATCCACAGCAGAAATTGAAGCTGCCTCAATGATTCGCAATTATGCAGCAATTCAAGGCATGGCAAATCAAAAGTGTCCAATTGCTATTCAAAATGAAACTAATGAGCAAGTCTTTTTTCCTAGTCACGTAGATACCGATAAAGACACCTATATTACGCTCATCTGGGACGGTGAAAATTCAGGCAATGGCGGTTTCAAAAAAGCAAGCTGTACACTAAAAGGCTCTTTAGGTGGCATTTCAGAATTAATCATTGACGATAAAGTCATTATCAAAAAATAATTTTTCACAAAGAGCAAAAATTAAGCGTTTCTTATTTTTGCTCTTTTTTATTTTTTGGTGTTGCATGCTCCCTAATTTATTTCAACGGCCACTTTCACACTCACTTTCATGACGAACACCGCTGCCCCACTTTCATGGCTTATTTTATGTATCACCCTCACACTTAGTGCATGTGGTTTTCATCCACGCGGTGCGTATCAACTGCCTCATGAGCTCACACAAGTTTATCTCGAAGGTGGATCACCCGCCATGCGAGAACAACTGCGTCAACAAATAGCAAAATCTGGCGGAAAACTCACCGAATCACGTAGTGGCTCTATGATGGTCATCAAACTTTTTGATGAACAATTTCAACGTCGAACACTATCACTTAGTGCAAGGGGAAAGGCCAATGAATACGAACTATATTACCGTGTTGAATATGAATTAGCCACGCCACAAGATGCTATATTATTGCCGCGCCAACCCCTCGAAGTCAGACGCGACTATTACAATGATCAACAAGCTATTCTCGCCCGCGATAATGAAGAAGCTACCTTGCGAGGTGAAATGACGCAACAAATGGTGCGAACATTGCTCAACCAAGCACGCTCCACACTTGAAAAAAGTGAAAAGTAATGCGCATCAAACCCGAACAACTTGCTAATGCTTTGCAAAAAAATCTAGCGTCTGTTTATTTATTAAGTGGCGATGAACCACTACAACTCAGTGAACTTAGCGATGCCATTCGGCAAACAGCTAAAAATGCGGGTTTTTCAGAACGCGATATTTTTTCAACCGATTCCGGTTTTGATTGGTCAGATATTAGCAATGCCGCGTCATCACTTTCCATTTTTGGTGATAAAAAAGTGCTCGATTTGCGCGTACCCAGTGCAAACTTTGGAACGGAAGGTGCAAAAACACTCACGACATATTGTGAGTATTTACCCGCTGACACCATCTTGTTAATTACTTGTGGCAAACTTAACAGCGCCAGTTTAAAAACGCGCTGGTTTGAAGCTATTGATAAAGTTGGCATCACCATTCAAGTTCGTCCACTTGAAGGTGAAGAGTTGCTTCAATGGCTCAAAAATAGACTGCAACAGCGAGGATTAAGTGCGGATAAAGACGGCATGCAATTACTTTCTTCTCGGATTGAAGGCAATTTACTGGCTGCAGCACAAGAAATTGAAAAGCTTTATGTACTTTATGGCAGTGGTATTTTAACTGCTGAGCAAATTTTTGATGCCGTAGCTGATAATTCGCGCTACGACGTATTTAAATTGATAGATGCATTACTTGCCGCCAATATTAATCGCCTTTTTAAAGTATTAGCTGGTCTGCAAGCTGAAGGCATCGCAGCCCCTGTTGTTTTGTGGGCACTTATGCGCGAAGCCCGAACGATAAGCAAAATAAAACTTGCACTATCAAGTGGTCAAAGCAAAGACACTGTTTTTCGCCAACATCAAATTTGGGATAAACGCACCTCACTTATGGAAAAAGCGCTTAAACGTTTATCACATAATCACTTATTCGAGATTTTAAGCTTGAGTGCAAAAGCAGATCGCCAAGCAAAAGGACAAGAATTTGGTGATGCGTGGGAAACCATTTTAGCCGTTTGCTTGTTATTTACAGCTCAAAATACACCCATCAAAAATTGATTATTTCCAATTTTTATCTGTTATTCAACACTTACATCGCCTTAAGAAAATCAAGCATCGCAACAACATGATTTGGTACTTTTACTTTTCGCCATTCCTGAACTAAAACGCCTTTATCGTTAATTAAAAATGTACTCCGCTCAATACCTCGAACTTGTTTTCCATACATGTTTTTCTGTTTAATTACGTCAAATAATTGGCACAACACTTCTTCACTGTCAGAAATTAAATCAAACGGCAAGCCCTGTTTCTCTTTAAAATTGTGATGTGAACGCAAACTATCGCGAGATACCCCTAAAATAATAGTATTTAAAGCATTGAATTGCGCGTTATAATCTCTAAAGTCTTGCGCTTGTTTGGTGCAACCAGATGTATTATCTTTAGGATAGAAGTACAGTAATACATTTTGACCTAGATAATCCTGTAGTTGCAGTGCCGCGCTATTCGTAGCAACTGCAGTAAAGTTAGGGACAACAGTTTGTAATGTTACGTGGTTCATAGTTTAGTTCCGAAAAGGTTCAAAAATAACATCGGCATTAATTTGATCGCAAACATACATCAATTCATCTCGAAAGAGAAATAAAGATAGATTTTGTGGAATTGAGATAACAAAACGCGCTGCACATAACTGTGCCTCTAAATACGGAGCGGGATAGCGTCGGGCACTCACTTCTTCAACATCAATACTGCGCTCATTTAGAAATGTCACCACTTTATTTAAAATATCGCTACTTTCAAGCCCAACAACTTCTATAATATAAGGCATGTTTTCTTCAAGTACGCGTTTTTTCTCAATACGACAACTGTGAATTTTAATTTGCATTTTCTTTTCGATGGCATGCAACGTGCTTTCATATTTAGAAAGTTGATTCCAATTACCTTCGACAAGAAAATAGGCGCAATGTAGATCACCAAACCGCGAGGATTTGATATCAACAATGCGACACCCACAGCTTAGTGTTGAGAGTATTAATTCGGAAATAGTATCAAATGAGTGGTTACTTAAAATAGTGACAGCAAGTTGCATAACAGTAATTTCTCTAAGATTTTTTTGGAATTTAGCGTTAAATAAAACGAAATTTCACGCCTGTTCATTTCAACAGGCATTAGCATAACAAAAAACGACCGACTATAGCGCAACATCTTTTTAAATAACGGTCTTATACTTTATTTTTCAGCCTATATAAACCATGACAAATTCATCAAAAAAAGACTCAGAAAAAAAAGCCGCACGCGAAATTCTAGATTCGAATTTAGATGCGCGTCTTGATCAAGCAACGTCCACCCTATCCTTGGATGACGAACCGCCATCAGGTGATGCCATTGATGTCATGTTAAAACGCGCCAAGAAAGTACTTGATGCACAACTTCCAACTGATGAACTGCAAGAAATTCCAGTTGATGCAACGCCTGCAGTTGAACCAGAAGAAACAAATAAGCTTGTTAGCTTTAACGAAACCTTAGCCAAGATTGAAGAAGATATTGCGGCACTACACACAGAAAAGACGACAGAAGACGTTGAATTATTAGATACCCCCGAAGAAAACGCTGCAATGGATGCATTATTGGACTCTGTTGCAGGTGATATATCAACGTTCACTGTCGATAATATTCTTGATGAGGTTGTCGAATTAGATAATCCACTAGAAAGCAATGACATCGATGATTTATTAGAGGGTGCTAACGAAGACGAAATTTCCCCTATTTTAGAAGATGACGTGATCGAAGACCTTGCAGGTTTCAAATCACAAGTAGACAGAAATGAAATTTTCGATTTATTAAACAGCACAACTGAAGATGATTTTCCTACTTTAGACGATGATGACAGCGTAGAAGACATCGCTGATTTAGATGCGCATGTAGAACACGATGAATTTGATACGTTGTTAAATGAAGTCATGGAAGAAGAAGTTACTGCGGTAGAATCCGTTGACAGCGTAGAAGACATCGCTGACTTAGATACCCCAGCTGAACACGACGAATTTGATTCGTTGTTAAATGAAGTCATCGCAGAAGAAGTCGCTACGGTAGAGACCGATGACAGCGTAGAAGACATCGCTGACTTAGA
>CAJBJW010000403.1 GCA_903953455.1 uncultured Pseudomonadota bacterium
GGGCATCACGGCACGACCGCGAACATTGGCATGCGCCCATGTTTCAGCTTGCTCGTAAAATAATTCGGGACTTTGTTGATGATATTTTGCGTACACGTCCATTTGCAACTCGTATAAATCACGCGGATAACGCAAATGCTGTTTTAGTTCGGCTGGCATATCCTCAAGTGTCTTAAATAAACCCGGATACGCTCGGTCGTAAGTTTTGACAATGGCATCGGTAGGATCACTAATGTAGTAATCGACATCCCCATCGAACGCATCCACAACAATTTTAACCGAGTTGCGAATGTAGTTAAATGGCTCGCCGTGATTCATGCCCTCTTTGCGAATAGGTTTTGAAACAGGATATTTATCAGAAACCGTATAAGCATCTTGAACCCAATAAAAACGATCTTTTGTCATCACTAAATAAGGATCTTTATCTAAATCCAAAAATGGCGTTAACTTTTGAATACGCTCGATGACATTACGATAAATTTTGAGCTTGCTTTCTTGCGAAATATTGGTTGAGAAAAACAATTTTTCATCGCGCAATTTGAACGCAAATAACGCTTTTTTAAAGGTAGAAGTAAAAGGTATCCCACCTTCACCATGATAGGCTTCGTTGGTTGCAGCATCATTGCTGGTAGTGGCAATACCAACTACATTGAGTTTATTTGGCACAACCGCGTAATCATATTGTTCAAGGCCGTAGTAAAGATCAGGATGGGTTACCGTGAAATTCACATCTGAGTGCATATTTAAATCACGAAGATACCAAGTTAATGGCGCATCAGCGTCTTGCGCTGCGGGAGTCATCACCGCGCCATAGCCATGCGTGTAGCGCAAATGACGATTTTCCCAGTTTTGCGCTTCTTTAGGTAATTTAGACACATTCACTTCACGCGCGGCAATATTGACTTGACGTACATGATTTGAAATGAAATAGCGATCTTCGTCAACCGCTAGAAATTTATAATAAGGACGAATTTCTTGTAGCTGTTTATAGCTAAAAATAATGTCTTCACGATCCCACACGGGAATATTTTCAAAATGCTTTTGACTGCCCCATGTCTCAATATCTTGTGCAGCATCAATTTTCACATTCATCTCAACAACATTAATATGATCCAAACTGTACGCAGCCAAGGTTGAATCAATATTATGTTTCATAAACGACGTTTCAGCTTTTACCGGATTAGGATTCACAACAAAACGTTGCAACATATCAGGAATCCACTGAAATTGCTGCAACTGCCAAACAAAAACAAACAACGCAAGGGAAATCCAAAGCGGTTTTTTATGCTCATGATGATCCGAATGCACAAAATGAATCGCAATTAAGGCAGCAACGAAGAATGTCACCATCGCTGCCCAAATGAGTGGGAGTTGATAGCGAATTTCCAAGAAGCCTGGACCAAAGAAAATAGGTTCATGCGTATTAGTATAAAGTAGCGAAAAACGCTCGAGCATAAAGCCCCACATCACAAACGCCACCACAAAACCAATCAGCAGCGTTAAATGAATTTTCGCACCTTTGGGATAATGTTTATTTTGATTTGGTATATAGGTATGTTCAAAAAAATACAATCCAGCTACCATACCAAACACTAATATCGCAGTAATGAGCAACTCTTGTTGAATGAGTTGATACGTTGGATAGGAAAGCATATAAAAGCTGACATCATTTCCATAAAACGTTTCATTCACGCCCGACGCGCCACCAAAAAAGTAAAGCAACGTTGATTCCCACTGTGAATAGAAAGGTGATGCAATCACAATTGCTAACACTAATGAAATTGGTGTGTAAATTTTTACCGATCCAGACACAAACGTATCCGCAAATTTTTGAAAATGTCCGCTTTGCTGGCGACTTAAATTTTCAATTGGATTAAGCCCTAAATGTCGTGAGGCAATCCAAAAGTGACAAAAGAAAATACCAAAAAATACTAGCGTTACACCACCAGAAAGAAAAAACTTATACAGTAAGCGCAGCCAAAAATACGATTCGAGTTTGAGCGATTGATACCACCATAAATCTACAAAAAAATCGATAAAGATGAAATGAAAAGCAACGAATAAAACCACAGCGACGGCAATCAAACTGCCAAACAACGCGGGAAAAGATTTCAAATTCCGCATGATGTTCCTCTTGTCAATAAAAGAAAATAATATATATAGATGCTATTCTAACATTCTAAAGCGCCTTATGTGCCACGATAACCCGAAGTAATTGGATAGCGTCGATCTCGCCCAAATGCACGCACACTAATCCGAATCCCTGGCGCGGACTGTCTGCGTTTATATTCACTGCGGTCAACGAGTGAAATCGCTCGCGCCACCGCCTGCTTATCAAAACCTGCATCAATGATTTGCTGAGCGGATTGGTCTTCTTCGATGTAGCGTTGCAAAATTGGATCAAGTATTTCATATGGAGGCAGTGAATCGGCATCACATTGATTTGGCGCAAGTTCCGCCGAGGGAGGTCGCGTGATAACACGCTCAGGTATCACCGGTGAAAGTTGATTACGA
>CAJBJW010000404.1 GCA_903953455.1 uncultured Pseudomonadota bacterium
AAGCTGGAATGCGTTCACTGCAAACCAATTTTATTAACAGCCATAAATTTTAAATTGCATGAAAAATTTACGCCCGATACATTAGCGCATAAAATAAGCGCATACAATCTGAATTTTTAACGAGTTTACCTTTTGAAATCCACTTCTTTCTCCACACAGCATCCATTATTTTTTGCTTGGATTATAACGAGTAATGTCGTTATTTTACTTTGCATATCATTGTTTTTATCTCAAAAAAACATCCACTGGCAACACCAATCCTTCTCTCCTGAAGAGCTTATTTTAGGGCGAACTGGATGTTACATTAGCGCTATTTTACTTTTACCCATAACCAATTTACTACGGTACATTTTTTTGCGCTTAAACCAAACCATGCCTCCATTAAAATCAATGCAAAACCTATCAAGACTTGCGAGAGCGCGATACACATTAACAGTGACTGTTTCGCAAAGTATTATGGTGTTAATTGGCGGCTTTGGCGCAATCATGTTCTTGCTAGGTGATAGCGTGAACACACTTTATATTTTAACCAGCGTAGCAGGATTAGGCGTTTTTTTGTATCGTCCAAAAATCACTGAATACCAAAATATTATTGATGCTTTAACCCAGTTGGAAACGCAAAATGAATCAAAATAACAAACAAAAATTATTGGCTGTTGCAGATAGTTGCGTGAAATGCGGCTTATGTCTGCCACATTGCCCAACCTACACACATACGCAAAACGAAAACGAATCACCAAGAGGCCGTATCGCATTAATTCAAGCATGGTCAAATGGGCAATTACCTATATCACCAAATTTACTCAATCATATCGATAGTTGCCTTCTTTGCCGTGCATGTGAAAAAGCCTGCCCTGCGGTTGTGCCCTATGGAAAATTTATTGATGATTTTCGCGCTGAAGTTCATGAAGATAAAAAACCGCCTTTTACTGCACGTTTACTCAAAAATATCGTTCAAAATAAAAAATCGCTACATATTTTGAAACAAACCTTGAACTTTTATCAAAAACACAATATTCAAGCCCTCGCTCGGACATTTCGTGTTCCCACATTATTTGGCTTAAAAAAATTAGAACGCCTCATCCCTCCTCCTCAAGAAGCATCTATATTGCAGACATACTACCCAGCTAAAACGACCAAGAAAAAAGAAATAAAAGGTGACGTGGGCTTATTTGTGGGATGTATGGGGGAATTAGCCGATAATGAAACGGTTTTTAGCACAATTGACATTTTGACTTGCGTTGGGTTTAACGTGCATGTACCGCAGCATCAAACCTGTTGTGGCGCGTTAGCATTGCATGAGGGAGATAAAAATACGTCAGACCATTTAGCGACGCAAAATACAAACGCTTTTTCACAGGAAAATTTACAAGCTATTATCAGTATCGCTAGTGGTTGCGGCAGTACTTTACGTGAATACAATAAAGCAGAGTTTTCATCAAAAGTCATGGATATTAGCCATTTCTTAATACAAAAAGAGATTGATTTAAGCAATCTACTTGAGCCACTTAAAGCAAAAGTAACACTGCATTCACCTTGTTCACTGAAAAACGGATTGCGCACCGAAAAAAGTGTGGCTAAATTATTGCAACAAATCCCTCAAATTGCATTAACAACACTACCTGAAACGAGCCAATGTTGCGGTGCAGCAGGAAGCTATAGTCTACGTCATGAGAAAATGGCTCAAACACTGCTTGATGAATTACTCGATATTACATCGCCTCAATCAACAGATTATTTAGTTAGCTCAAACATTGGCTGCTCACTTCATATCGCCGCTGGACTTCGTGAAAAAAACATGAATATCGCTGTTATCCACCCAATCGTGTTATTAGCTCGGCAACTCAAAACGGCTAAAGCCTCTTAAATTTAAGAAATTTTACTCTAACCGTTGACTTGAATAATACCTTTATTCTTGTTGACGGTAGTTGCGACCATAGAAAATTTCAGTTACTTCTTTATCCACTTTCTTCTCAATTTCAATTTTTTGTTCACTGGATAAATTACATTCTTTTTCAAATAAATAATTTTCTAACGCACTATTTTTAAGCATCATTTTAGTGTGAAAAATATTTTCCTGATACACGTTAACATCAATCATTTGATAACTGTTTTGTGTATCTAAAGCAATGTAATTTTGAATAGAGGTAATATCGTGATCGATATAATGTTTTTTACCTGAAACGTCACGCGTAAAACCACGCACGCGATAATCCATCGTCACGACATCCGATTCAAAACTGTGAATCAAGTAATTTAATGCTTTGAGTGGCGAAATTTTTCCACACGTCGATACATCAATGTCCGCTCTGAATGTACTAATACCATTGTCTGGATGACTTTCTGGATACGTGTGTACGGTAATATGACTTTTATCTAAATGCGCTAAAACGGTTTCAGATAATAGTGGACCAGGTGACTGACTATTCATGTTTGGTGGTGGTGGTGAGTCGCCTTCCGAAATTAACATAGTGACACTTGCGCCTTGAGGATCGTAATCTTGGCGAGCGATATTTAACACTTGAGCACCGATAATATCCGCCACATTTTTTAGAATCTGCGTCAATTTATCTGCATTATACGCTTCATCGATATACTCAATATATGCCTGTTGTTGCTCAGCAGGAGCATAACAAATATCATAAATGTTAAAACTTAACGACTTTGTTAAATTGTTAAAGCCGTGTAATTGTAATTTCGTATTCAACTTATTTAAACCTCGATAACTTCAAAATCATGGGTAATTTCCACCCCTGCATTTGCCAACATAATTGATGCAGAACAATATTTTTCTGCCGATAATTTTACAGCACGTTCAACTGCGGCAATTTTTAAATCACGCCCACTAATCACAAAATGGATATGAATTTTACTAAATACACTTGGAATGGCATCAACACGCTCAGCGCTTAACGTCGCAACACAGTTTACTAAATCACTTCGACCTTTTTGCAAAATCTGCACAACGTCAAAAGAAGAACAGCCACCCATACCTAGTAACAGCATTTCCATGGGTCGTATGCCCATATTACGCCCACCATGATCAGGTGGCCCATCCATTACAACCGTATGACCACTGCCTGATTCGCCCAAAAACATCATGCCATCAACCCATTTCACTGTTGCTTGCATAAAAAATCCTCTTTTAAAAATGCGCTGAATGGTATCACACTATCTTTACAGCGCGTGTGACAGGATACATTTTTTATTTAATCCATCACATCAATGCTCAATTCATTCACTTTTCGCGTTAATGTATTTCTACCATAACCTAATAAAACTGCGGCCTCATGGCGTTTGTTCCCTGTAAAGTCCAGCGCAGCCTTTATTAAAACCCGTTCAACTTCTGGAATAATATGCTTGGCAATTTCAGCGGTTTGATTACGCAAATGTTGCTCAATTTCTTGGCGCAACAAATGTTGCCATTCGTCACCCGATGACGTTTTTTCACTACTCACCAAAAGCTCTGGAGGTAAATCATGTAGATGAATCTCCCTACCTGATGCCATCACCGTTAACCAGCGACACATATTTTCGAGTTGCCGCACATTTCCTCGCCAATCTAATGTTACCAGTAGCGCAAGTGCATCAGACTTTAAAATTTTTACTTCCATATCCAGTTCAGTCGACGCTTGCTGGAGAAAATATTGCAGCAGCAAAGGAATATCCTCTTTTCTATCCCTCAACGGTGGAATATGAATACGAATAACATTCAGCCGATGAAATAAGTCTTCGCGAAAACGCCCTTGTTCCACGAGAAGTTCCAAATTTTGATGCGTTGCTGCAATAATTCGAACATCCACTTTTGTCGAGGCATACGCTCCTACTGGGTAAAATTCACCATCTGCTAAAACACGCAATAAATGCGTTTGTAATTCAGCAGGCATATCACCAATTTCGTCTAAAAATAAAGTTCCGCCATTCGCCTGCTCAAACCGCCCGGCTCTTCGCTGAACCGCGCCCGTGAAAGCCCCTTTTTCATGACCGAATAATTCAGACTCCATTAAATCTTTTGGAATAGCTGCCATATTAAGAGCAATAAATGGCTTTTCACTGCGAGGACTGTGGCGATGCAATGCTTTTGCCACCAATTCTTTACCAGTACCCGATTCACCATTAATAAGCACGGTAATTTGTGAGCGTGCTAGTCGCCCAATAGCGCGAAAAACCTCTTGCATCGCTGGTGCTTCACCAATAATATCTGCCATGGCGCTAGATTTTATGGCAACTGGATTTTCTGCAATGCTTCGCTGTTGCTTTGAATGAACACAAGCACGACGAGCAAGATCAACGACTTCTTGAATATCAAATGGTTTAGGCAAATAGTCAAACGCTCCACCATGAAACGCTGCCACTGCGCTATCTAAATCAGAATATGCCGTCATAACAATGACTGGCAATTGCGAATATGTCAGTTGAATTTTTTCAAGTAACTCTAATCCATTCATACTTGACATTCGAATATCCGTAATTAACACATCGGGCAAGACATCATGCTCAAGCGCAATGAGTAATTCGTTCGCATTAACAAAACTGCGCGTTGTCATCGCCGCTTTTTGCAGGGCTTTTTCCATCACCCAACGAATGGATTTATCATCATCAACAATCCAAACAGTCTCTAATTCGTTCATGTAATTATTTTTACAGTAATTTCAAAAAAGTGATAACCAATTAATAAACAAACAAAAATTATCACAAAACAGGCCAGCATCAGCCTATAATCTACGCAATCAATAACATAAAATGTAACACAATATCGATATTCACCATACATTTTATTGTGTATTTAGGTTGGACGATAAAGGTTGATTAGGTTATAATTCACCAACTCACACTCGTGCGTATTCAAGCATATCATTTCATTAATATTCTTTTTATATCCCCCGTTGCGAATTTATTTCCTAACGCTTCCTTTCTTTTGAGCTGTCTTTTATGAATCTTACCGAACTAAAACTAAAACAAATCAGTGAAGTTATCGAAATTGCTGAATCTCTTGGCCTAGAAAATGTCGCGAGATCTCGCAAACAAGACTTGATTTTCGCCATTTTAAAAAAACAAGCAAAAGCAGGCGATGATATTTCCGGTGACGGTGTCTTGGAAATTCTTCAAGATGGTTTTGGTTTTTTACGTACACCGGGCTGTTCGTATCTTGCAGGCCCCGATGATATTTATGTATCACCAAGTCAAATTCGCCGTTTTTCTCTCAAAACAGGTGATACCATTACGGGTAAAATTCGCCCACCTAAAGATAATGAACGCTATTTTGCGATGTTAAAAGTGGATCAAATTAATTTTGAACCGCCCGAAAACACCAAGAATAAAATCACCTTCTCTAATCTAACACCGCTATTTGCTCATCAACGATTTGTATTAGAACAAGGCAATGGCACAAGTGAAGATTTGACGGGGCGAATGATCGATTTAATTGCCCCTATTGGTAAAGGTCAGCGTGGCTTGATTGTTTCTCCACCTAAAGCGGGGAAAACGATGATTTTACAAAGTTTAGCGCAAGCCATTACCGAGCGAAATCCAGAATGTTATTTGATTGTATTGCTTATTGATGAACGCCCTGAAGAAGTGACTGAAATGGAACGTTGTGTTCGCGGTGAAGTGATTTCAAGCACCTTTGATGAACCAGCAACACGCCACGTTCAAGTCGCTGAGATGGTGATTGAAAAAGCACGTCGATTAGTTGAACATAAACACGACGTTGTCATTTTACTCGACTCAATTACCCGTTTAGCACGTGCTTACAACACTGTAGTCCCTTCTTCAGGCAAAATTCTAACTGGTGGTATTGATGCCAACGCACTTGAAAAACCTAAACGCTTTTTTGGTGCTGCGCGAAATATTGAAGAAGGCGGTAGTTTAACCATTATTGCCACCGCACTTGTAGATACCGGCTCAAAAATGGACGACGTGATTTTTGAAGAGTTCAAAGGCACAGGCAACATGGAACTCCATCTTGATCGAAAAATTGCTGAAAAACGCATTTACCCTGCAATAAATATTAATCGCTCAGGTACACGCCGTGAAGAATATTTAGTCGATGCGGAAACATTGCAAAAAACATGGATTTTACGCAAAATTCTGCAACCGATGGATGAAACGGCTGCATCAGAATTCCTGATTGGTAAATTAAAAGATTTTAAAACCAACAGCGAATTCTTCGAATCAATGAAGCGTTAAATATATGAAAAAACGGTGTTCTACATTTATGAGCACCGTTTTATTTCTTAACTGGTGTCATTGATGTAAGCGAATCTGAAAAAAGAATATCCTCTTTGTTCTTGTCGATAATTTTGTCGCCAATACCCGCCACTTTTTTTAAATCGTCAACATTTTTAAATTGACCATTTTTGACACGATACTCAATAATTGACTGCGCTTTCTTTTCTCCAATCATTTTGAGCGAATCTGCAATTTTTTGTGCATCGGCCGTGTTAATATTCACGGGCGCTGCAAAAACATTGGCTGAAAATAAAAGCATAAACATAAATAATTTCTTCGTCATATCAATTCAATGTTTCTCGTTTTAAAATAAGGCTGGATTATAATCAAAACACATCCATCCTCAAATCATTAAAAATTTCTAATACGCCTTAAAAAATTCATAAGGGAAAATCATGACGACATTAGCTATTATCGGCGGTACTGGACTTGGTCAACTTGCCGCACTCAACATAACGCACCGTGAAACTGTTAGCACCCCTTACGGCAATCCTTCTGCCGATTTTTTAATCGGTGAAATCCATCAAAAACAAGTTGTATTTCTCGCAAGACACGGCAATCCACATACGATTCCACCGCATAAAATCAATTATCGCGCTAATGTGTGGGCTCTTAAACATTTAGGTGTTCAAGACATTATTGCCGTTGCCGCAGTTGGCGGAATCACGGCTGAAATGCAACCCGCGCATATTGCCATTCCAGATCAAATTATCGATTACACCTACGGGCGTGAGCATACTTTTTTTGATGGTAATGATGGTAATGTGACCCATATTGATTTCAGTTACCCCTACTGCCAAAAATTGCGAGCTGCATTAATTCATTGCGCCGCGACATTAAATTTAAAAATAAGTCCAATTGGAACGTACGGCAGCACACAGGGTCCACGACTTGAATCTGCCGCAGAAATCACGCGTATGGAACGTGATGGTTGCGATCTTGTTGGCATGACAGGGATGCCTGAAGCGGCATTAGCAAAAGAGATTGGTATCAACTACGCAAGCGTTGCCGTTATTGCAAACTGGGGCGCAGGAAAAACAGCGGGTGAAATCACCATGGCTGAAATTGAAGAAAATTTACATCACGGCATGGCAAACGCTGGCGCATTACTTCAATCTTTTATTTCCACCTATTAAACCGTGACAACTATTTTTCATTACGCTCAAAAATGCTTACACGAAAGCAATCTGGACGACTTACTCCGATTAACCCATGAAGCGCAGCGTTATGCCCAAGAAGGTAGGTTAACATTTGATTCATACGACGTAGTTCGCCCCATCGAACAAGTCAAATTTCCTGATCGCCCGATTCTTCTTGCACCACGTGAAATGCCACGACGAAAACTGACAACACCAGCAGGACTCAACGCATTTTTTCATGCGATTGCTCATGTTGAATTTGTAGCGATTTATCTTGCTTGGGATATTATTTATCGTTTCCGTGGTTTACCTGAAGAATTCTACCGTGATTGGCTTCGTGTTGCCGATGAAGAATCTCAACATTTTTCATTACTCCGTGCACGGCTCAACACTGCCAATATTGATTATGGCTCATTGCCAGCGCACAGTGGTTTATGGGATTTAGCTCAAGATACATCGCACGATGTCCTTGTGCGTTTAGCTCTCGTTCCACGTTGCATGGAAGCGCATGGTTTAGACGTGACGCCCCCGCTTATTGAGAAGTTTAAACAACTCGGTGATGATGACGCTGTGGCCATTTTAACGCGAATTTTAACCGATGAAATTGGTCACGTTGGGCTCGGGTCAAAATGGTTTAAGGCCTTGTGTCATGCACAACATTTAGAAAGTGAAAAGCACTATCAAACTTTATTATTAACTTACTACAAGGGTGGCGCGTTAAAAAGTGGCTTTAATCAAGAATTACGACTAGCCGCTGGATTTTCACAATCTGAATTAGCATGGCTTGAAATACATAGTCATTAAAACACACGATTTTAACGATATTTGATACAATTATGATATGATTTTTCGATATGTTATTTTTAAGTAGTTTGCGTTGATTACTTAACATTATTGATAATAAAAAACCTAATTATTCATTTAATTGTTTAAACCCTTTTATTTTGGTAGATTGCATGGCAAAAAATTCTAGCTCTTTCAGGCCAGACCTCGATTGGACGCAAGTGCGTGAAACCTCAAAACTACTGAATTTGTCTGCAGGACAAGTTGATGATTTACTCAATAGAGCTGATGCCTCAGTTGACACATTAACGGATGCATTCACATCAATTGTTGAACACATGCAAACAATTTATAATCATCTTGAGATGCTTGAAGATACGCCTAATCGAAATGAAGCACTCAAATGCTGTATGGAAACAAGCGACAAAATTCAAACCTCAATTATCGCTTTTCAATTCTATGATCGGCTTCAACAAAGCTTGCATCATGTGACATCTAATTTAAAAGGTTTATCTTCTTTAGTTGAAAGTCCAGATCGTTTATATAATCCTTTTGAATGGCATAAGTTTCAAATGGAAATTCGTGAGCGCTATACAATGGAATCGGAAAAAGTGATGTTTGATGCCATTCTAGAAGGCAAAACGATTGAAGAAGCCTTTACAATCAAAGAATCCTCACAACGACAACTAATTGAAGAAAACGATGTTGAATTGTTCTAATACTACGCTCATGCAAGCACCTATGAAAAAAATAATCTTACTTAGTAGTTGCCTACCTATACTTCTGTCGACAGGCTGTACTGGACTTAATGGCACACAACCTCCAGCGCCTGTATACAGTAGCTTACGACCCTACAATGCGCCGGTGCAACCTATTGCATCTTCGCCTGTTGCAGTAGCACCGTCTAAAGTTGATGACGTTGTTCAAGTTCAGACAATTCAAGATTACACCCCTGTTATTGAACCGATTGATAAACATATTGAGCCTATCGAACAACCATTGACGGCAATAAAATCTAACGTAAACACCTCGGTTGACGGTGCAATTCATTCAGCGGATAGTGGAATTCCAAAAATCATTGAAGTACAAGCGCCTTCAAGACCTTTGTTGATGCCAACGCCACCGCAAACAACGGGTATTATTCCAAAGTTTGAAACACCCACGCCACCACCTGCACCGACTGAATTCAAACCTGCTGAATCCACAACCTCAATGTCGCCAGCAGTCAGTGCGTTATTAGCAACGGCCAATCAAAATACTAAAGCAGGTGATATGGAATCAGCTGCTGCAGCAATTGAGCGAGCAATTCGTATTGAACCTCGAAACGGTGAATTGTTTTATAAACTTGCCGTACTGCGTCTAAAACAATCTAAACCCGTTTTAGCTGAAGATTTAGCCAAAAAATCTGCACTTCTTGCAGGGAAAGATAATACACTCAAGAAAAACAGTTGGTTACTTATCGCACACGCGAAAGAAATGCAAGGGGACACCACCGGTGCAACTGAAGCAGAATCTAAAGCAGCTGGATTTTAGAACAAAAAAAAGCGACTTAAACAAAGTCGCTTGAGGTATTAGGAAGGATATAACACAACTTTCTGTATCAGCTACGAAAAAAATAGTGAAGAAATTTCAAAAGTTGGTTCATTCTATCAACTAACTATAAAAAATAAAATGTGACAAATTGTCGCATGCACTCATATTGAAAGGATTAAGACTGTTTAATTTTTAAAATCACCATTACACTATCCGCAATGTAAAACTTTTTAATACCGGTTGCGGGGCGTTGTGTTTTCTTATATTTCTTCAAAATCTGAATTATCCGTACGTCAAAATTTAAAATGGCTGTTTGTACTGCGTAATTTAATGCTGTTTAGTGAAACTTTTTTAATTTTTGTTTCAATTTATGGTTTGCAAATTCATTTACCTCAACGTGCATTGTGGTGGATTATCGCAAGTATTGCAGCCGTAAATATTTATACCTGGCTAAGATTACAAGATCAAACTCCCGTCACCACAATCGAAATCTTTGTCCAACTCGTTTTAGATGTTATCGCCATTACTGCATTATTATTTCCTACTGGTGGCGCATCTAATCCCATTATTTGGGTTTATTTATTACCATTAATGATTACCGCTATTATGCTACCCCCTAGCTACGCGTGGTACATGGTCATTCTAACAACATCGATGTACACCATGCTCATGGTCTACAATATCCCCTTGCCCTCAATTGCCCCCCATTTAAATCACACTAATGTAAACTATGCTGATGTGTCGCAACAGTTAGATTTAGTCAAACAAGCACATGAAATACATGATAAAAATTATTTCAATTTACATATTTTTGGTATGTGGTTTGGTTTTGTATTTAGTGCTGGATTAGTGGCGTTTTTTGTTGTTGAACTTGCAAAAACATTAAAAGCGCGTGAACGAAGTTTAGCTGAAGCTCGAGAAAGTGCATTACGTGATGAGCGTGTTGTGGCGCTTGGGACTTTAGCCGCTAGTGCAGCGCACGATATGGGCACGCCTCTAGGGACCATGGCCATTATTACACATGAATTAGCACAAGATTATACTTACTGCAATTCCCCTGATTTGTATGAAAAGATAAGTATTATCCAAGATCAAATTCAACGCTGCAAAGAAGCGCTCTCTGTCATGTCGGCTTCTGCTGGTGAGATGAGAGCAGAATCGGGTAACGTAATGCTCCTTAGCGACTATTTAGACGATGTTATCAAGCAATGGCGTACCCACACAGTGACAACAAAACTGAATTTCTTTATTGATAACAACGTCGATTTGGACGCAAAACTCATTGCCGAAAGAACACTCACCCATTCAATTATTAATATTTTAAACAATGCGGCACAGGCAACTAAACCCGAATTTGGTATTGAATTTCATGCGTCTTGGAATTCACAAACAGCTATCTTTAAGATTTGTGACTTTGGACATGGTTTTCCAGATAGCATTATTGAATTTGCTGGGCAACAACCCGTGATTAGTCAAAAATACGGATTAGGTGTTGGTTTATTTCTAAGCTATTCCACTCTGCAACGTCTAGGAGGACAAATTCAACTCACTAACCGCGAAGAAGGTGGTGCACAAGTAACTATTATCCTACCTTTATTACAAAAAGAGATGTCAAATGAACGATAACCCACGATTATTATTAGTAGATGATGATGAAACATTCTGCTCAGTTTTAAAAAATGCATTAGAAAAACGCCATTACGATGTACTCGTTGCTTATGATGTTGCAACGGGAATTATTCTTGCTGAACAGGATTTACCTGAATACGCTGTGATTGATTTACGTATTGGTTATGAATCAGGACTTGAGCTTGTTAAAAAATTGATCTCACTCGATGACAATACACGAATTGTCATGTTAACCGGTTTCGCTAGCATCGCAACCGCTGTTGAAGCCATTAAGTTAGGTGCAACGCATTATTTAACTAAACCTGCAAATGCTGATGAAATTTTAGCTGCTCTGCATAAAAACGAGGGTGATTCATCTACTACGATTAGTGATATACCACTTTCTGTTAAACGCTTAGAATGGGAACATCTTCAACGAGTTTTAATGCAACATGAAGGCAATATTTCCGCTGCAGCGCGCGCCTTAAACATGCACCGGCGTTCACTGCAACGTAAACTTGAAAAACGCCCAGTTAGAGACTAAATTGTAGAAAAATTAATTTCATAGCCAGAAAATTTACGTACATTCAAAACACCTCGATCGAAAATCAAATATTGACCTTTAATGCCTAGCAAAACGCCCGAAACAGAAGGTGTTTTATCAAAATTTAAAGCCGTTACTTTGAGAGGTGGCGTCGGAATTGGATAATGCAAATCCACTACCTTTTCTTGCGAAAGAAACTCAATACCACCAGGATTTTGTTGCGCTAAAATCGCTAATTCCTCTTCACAGAGTTTAATCAACCTATCCCGCTGAGCTATTAAATCAACCGGTTCAATTTGATGTTTTAACATACGTTGCCACTGTGTTTTGTCACTAACATGGCTAGCAATTAACACTTCTATTTGCCCAGAAAGCCGACGTGAATTAACCTTAAAAATAGGCAACGCTTGAATTGCCCCTTGATCTATCCAGCGCGTTGGAATCTGCGTGTAGCGAGTAATACCCACTTTTAAACCGCTAGTATTCGCTAAATAGACAAAATGCGGCTGAAAACAAAAACTCTCTGCCCAGATTGGTTCGCGGCAAGTGCCTGCATCATAATGGCAGGTTTCAGGTTTCATCATACACATGTCGCACTGCGCTAATCGCGCAAAACAAGGATAACAATATCCTTGATTGAAACTTTTTTTCATGAACTGACGGCAGTGCCCGCAAACTAATCGCCCAGTATGCTCAAGTGTAATCGTTTTACCGAGCATGGGATTGAGCGCAATCACATCGCCATTTAATACTAATTCATAACGCACCGAATCCGCGTTATGTGCGACCATTTTTTCTAATCTTCCGTGCATTCGTAAGCATCCCCGTTAAAAAGCCTTATGTAAGTCTGGTATAATGCTACCATTTATAAAATTAACCTAAAAGGATAACCATGTCATTTATGAAAGTACAATCAGGCAGAGATGTGCCTCACGATATTAACGTTATTATTGAAATTCCAGCCTACAGTGACCCTGTAAAATATGAAGTTGATAAAGACACAGGTGCACTTACAGTCGATCGTTTCATGGGCACTGCCATGCAATATCCGACAAATTACGGCTATATTCCACACAGCCTCTCTGACGATGGCGACCCTGTTGACGTACTTGTAATTAGTCCAGCACCATTATTAAGTGGCTGCGTCATTCGCTGCCGTCCTATTGGCGTCTTGAAAATGGTAGATGAAGCAGGAAGTGATGCAAAAGTACTTGCCGTGCCAGTTGAAAAACTCACCCCTTGCTATAAAAAAGTCGCGTCTTATGAAGATATTTCAGAAGATAAATTGGCTAAAATTGCGCATTTCTTCCAACACTATAAAGATTTAGAAGAAGGTAAATGGGTAAAAATTGAAGGTTGGTTTGGTATTGACGAGGCGAAACATGAAATTTTAGAAAGTATCGCACGCTACAATGCCACTGAAGCGAAACCTGAATTTTAAAAAACGTATATTAGGTGGTGAAAACTAAAAAAAATTTTAGTTTTCACCACCTGTATTTTCAAGTATCCACGCATTACTAATTCGAGTTGATTTTCTCAAATTTCCCCATAATTTAGATTATAAATCTAATACTATATTACCGAAAACAATAATTTAAATGTCGTTCCTTGATTAGGCTCTGTGGTGTTCGACTGGACAATAATATGACCACCTGCATCATGTACCATCCCACTAACTGTCGATAGTCCAAGTCCAGTCCCTTCACCAACCGGTTTAGTAGTAAAAAATGGATCAAAAATATGATCAATCACCTTTTGATCTATACCTGTTCCCGTATCCGATATACTCAATTCAATAAAATCACCTTCAAGTGTCTCTATACAAGCATTACAAATAAGGTCATGCTTGGTCACTTGCTTGAGTGAAATTGAAACATTTCCACCGTGTTGCATTGCATCACGTGCGTTCACAATTAAATTGGTTAAAATCTGATGCAGTTCGGTTGAGTCAATTTGAATGATTAAATTGCTATCTACATCAGCATGAAGTTGAAATAAGCTTGTTAACGCAGGGCGCATCATATCAAGCACTTCGTTAATTACTTCGCATGTTGGTCTTATTTCAATTTCTTTATTTGTCGGATTTTGACGTGAATACGCCATCATTTTTTTGATCAATCCAACTGCTCGCAGACTGGCAATATTAACTTGATCCGTATTAAAGAGAATTTCTTCTTTAAATTGCGCATCTTGACAATCCTCAGCAACAAATGTGTTTAATTGATTGTAGCCAATAATGGCCGCCAAAATATTATTAAAATCATGTGCAATGCCTGATGTTAAACGACTAATACTTTCAATTTTTTGCATCTGATTGACTTGATGATTAAGGACTTGATTTGTTTCAAGTGCTTTTGTCATTTGTATATTTATTTTCTTTTCATTTGCCGTATCAAAACCAAGTCGAACTGAAGTTGAACGCAACGCCTCTATCATCAAGCCTATTTCACTTTTAGAGCGATACTCAATAGGGACACGATAATTTCCACTCGAAATTTCCGTCAACACGCGCGTCGCTTCTTTTAGCGGATTAATAATACTGCGAGAAATAAATTCACATAAAAAATTCATGACGATTAACGCCACAAACACCAAGAAAATATTGATATTCTGTATATTGAGCAGACTTTGATTGGATGAGGTTTTAACTTGATAAAAATAATCCGTTAATTTAGTTTCCTCTTTTGGCTTTTTGAATACCTTGACAGCGGAAAGCTCCGATGAAGGCTCATACAAAGCAACTTTATCTTTCAATAACGCATTTTCGTGTTCAAGTGATTTTATTTGCTCGGTATAAGCCCTATTCAGTTGATTAGAATAACTTTGTACTTGCATGAAAAGCTGTTGATTATTATCATTTAATCGACTTAGGTTGATATGATCAATCACTGCGAGCAAAACAACAACAAAAGAAGCTAAACCAACGAGTCCACCTAACTTAGTTACAATACTTATATTACTTAATTTATAATGCGTTGTTAGAAAAAAGCTTTTTTTAACCAGTTGACCGTATCGCAACTCCCCTCTGAATTTCCCTTCCTTCATTTGTGCATACGCTTTTTTAGCTTCGCTAAGCTTATCTGCACTTGGTTTGCGACGCACTGACATATAGCCAATTAATACGTTACCATCATAAATTGGTGTTACATCCGCCTTAACCCAATAAAAGCCACCGTCCTTTGTTTTATTTTTTATAACACCTGTCCATGTACATCCACTTAAAATCGTGCGCCATAAATCAGAAAAAACTTCACTAGGCATGTCAGAATGCCTGAATATATTATGATTACGCCCCAATAATTCTTGTCGTGTAAATCCCGTTATGCGAATAAGATCATCATTTACAAAAGTTATAAACCCCTGTAAATCGGTCTTAGTCACAATAATATCTGTATTCGTCAAGACATATTCGTCATTTTTCAATATAGTCATTTAGTTTTTTAATCGGGATTTTCAACGAAAATATAAATAAAAATCGTCATTAAGGATTAAATAATCCTTAAAAAATTATTTTGCATAGACATAATACACAAACAACTAAGAATTCCAATATAAATTATGTAAAGAGCAGATAAAAAGACAAATGCGGATCCGCTTAGGCATTAGGTGAATGAATTGACCGTTAATTTGTCAAAATGAGACCTTTTAAAAAACATTCGATGCTTTCGTAATGACGACAAGAAACACTATTGACTATTTAGCTCTCAAACAACATCTAGGCAACCAATTGAAAATTTTGGGCTAACTACCGAAGACAATCAAAACTTCTGCTCATTATTTTCGAATAATGCACACGAAGAAATCAAATTGAATGTAATCTTGAAAGAAAATGAAATAACTGCGCAGAAGCTGCTTAATGAGCTTTTATTGAAGAAAACGGATTATGTAAATAGGGTTTAATTAAATGCAGTCACGCATTTTAATGCGTGACTGCTCTTTTAGAATGGATAATTAAGCGTTACTGATGCTTAATTATGTTCTTCTTGTGATAATTTTAATTTTCTTTTTTGATACACTTTTTTAGCCACTTGCACTGTTGGTTTTTTCAAACTGCCACGCAAATCAAAAGCCGATATTTCATAGGCTTTGCATAATGCTTTAACTTTTTCTAAAGCCGCGTCGCGCCCTGCTCTTTTGCACGCTTCAATCTTCTCAGCTAACTCAGCTTGCTCCATTTTCAACAATTCAAGTTCTGATTCATAATTAGCAGTAGCTACATGTTCGTTCATTTTTACTCCAAATAAATATAATTACTTTTTAAAAAATTTAGTCTAAATCGAAAATCATT
>CAJBJW010000405.1 GCA_903953455.1 uncultured Pseudomonadota bacterium
CAGAAAGCCCAGACTAAACGAATTTGCTTAAAATTCAATCTCATTTGAAGTAATTTTACTATTTGAGGGCGTTTTTTGTTGTATTGTGACTGCAATAATCGACGAATTCTGCGATAATAGCATCATATATGTCGATAACTTATTCTTTTATCTTCACTAATATCATCACAAATCAAAACGGAGTTAACTTAATGTATAAAGCACAGTGGAAAATTCAGCCTAAAAATGTCCTCAATGCAAGTCCTGTCATGCCAGTGATGGTTATTGAAGATGTGGAAAATGCGGTTCCTTTAGCAAAAGCGTTAGTAGCTGGTGGTATCCGTGTTCTTGAAATCACTTTACGTACTGAAGCCGCTCTTGAATCGATTCGCCGAATCACTAATGAAGTGAGTGGCGCTATCGTCGGCGCAGGCACCATTTTAACACCACAGCAATTAGACGCTGCAGAAGAAGCGGGCGCGGTATTTGCCATTAGTCCAGGCTTAACTCCACGATTATTATCCGCAGCACAGCACAGCACAATCGCCCTTATTCCCGGCATTTCAAGTTTATCTGAGCTCATGCTTGGCATGGAATACGGCCTTGATCATTTCAAATTTTTCCCTGCTGAAAATGCAGGCGGCATTCCGATGTTAAAAGCTATTGCAGGTCCTATTCCACAAGTGACATTCTGTCCAACAGGCGGTATTTCCCTCGCCAACTACAATGACTATCTAAAACTTAGCAACGTGGCTTGCGTTGGTGGATCTTGGCTTGCACCTGCTGATGTTGTGAAAAATAAACAATGGGATAAAGTCACGCAACTCGCTCAAGAAGCTGTTGCAGGTGCAAACCGCTAAACTTTATTTGGCATTCCTTATCGAGCGTATTGACACTAAATCGAGAAAAAATCATGACCGAAAATCGCACACTTACTTTAACAAATGAGAATTCACAAGCCATTTGTGAATTACCTGTTTTGCAAGGAACTATCGGGCCGGATGTTATCGATGTTCAAGCCTTGTATAAACAAACAGGTTTATTTACTTACGACCCTGGATTTACGTCAACAGCTAGCTGCACATCTACAATTACCTACATCGACGGTGAAGAAGGCATACTACTTTATCGCGGCTATTTAATTGAAGAACTTGCAGAGCGTTGTACATTCTTAGAAGTTTGCCATTTACTTTTGCATGGTGAGTTGCCCACTCCCGAAAGCCTTAAAGACTTTGAACATAACATTACTATGCACACGATGGTGCATGATCAGTTGACGAATTTTTTCAAAGGGTTTCGTCGTGATGCGCATCCTATGGCCATTATGGTCGGGGTTGTTGGCGCGTTATCTGCGTTTTACCATGACGCGCTTGATATTAAATCGAAAAAAGATCGCGATTTAAGTGCGATTCGATTGATTGCAAAAGTGCCAACGATTGTGGCGATGTGTTACAAATACAGCATTGGTTTGCCGTTTATGTACCCAAACAACAAATTGAGCTACGTTGAAAATTTCATGCGAATGATGTTTGCAACCCCCTGCGATGACTATGTGCAAAACCCCGTTTTAGTAAATGCACTTGAGCGAATTCTCATTCTCCATGCAGATCATGAGCAAAACGCGTCAACATCAACCGTGCGTCTTGCCGGCTCAAGTGGCGCCAATCCTTACGCGTGTATTACGGCGGGGATTGCTTGTCTTTGGGGCGCAGCGCACGGCGGCGCGAACGAAGC
>CAJBJW010000406.1 GCA_903953455.1 uncultured Pseudomonadota bacterium
TCCATTAAATAAAAATCATCTAATTTTTTAAAAAATAAAATAGAAAATGATTTGAATGGATGAAAGGTTTGCGGGGTTGCGCGTTACATTGATCATGAACCATTAGGATTTAGACTGAACTGTTAAAGTGCGGGGTCAGGTATTGGCATATGATGTCATCAACTGGTTTTATATTTTTAGCAGGCATAGCTGAATATGGTTGATAGGATTTATAGATTTTATTATAAAGCAATGTCTGCTATATATGGCCATTGCAGACAGTTAAGGTTTTCAGACGTAAAAAAGCCCACATTGCTGTGAGCTTAATTTTATTGGTGGCCGAGACTGGAATCGAACCAGTGACACGCGGATTTAGTCTCAGCTTTCCGTTGAGAAAATTAGTATTAGGACTATTACAGGATAAAATCAGTTGTGACTATGCTAGCCACTCCAGTTAATTGGATTTGGATGTCGGCAGTACCGTCACCGTTTACGTCGCCAGACAAGAGGGTATTTGCTCCGGATTGTTCGATGATTAACTGACCTGCCTTACCCTCAAAATTAGTGACTAATTTAAATGCTTGATTACCAGATTTAGTGCTATCGGCATCAATTTTTTGTAAATCGATCTTGTCGGTTTTACTGATAAAGTCTGTGACCACATCCTTAATAGCCGGAGTCAGAGTCTTGGCATGGGCAAACACAAAGCGATCGCGTCCTGCGCCACCAGTAATTTCATCTACGCCGTCAGTTGCGCTTAATACGTCGTTTTTAACTGTTCCGGAAATCACGCTGGTTAAGCCGAAAACCGACAAGGTGAGAGACACTTCATTACTTAATACCATAAGCGCTTGACCACTTGGGCTATCAGCAGCGGAAACATAAACGAGGCCTTCGGGGGATATATCACCTGCATCACGCGCGTAGGTTACGAACTGCACGTTATTGACATCAGTAACGTCGTAAACCATGACGCCGCCGCCGCCGCGCTCAAGACCCACGAAGCCAAGTGTGCGGCCGTTGATGATGGCTGTGGTTGCGCCTTCTGGCTCGGGGCCCTTGTTATCACTTCGTGTATCATCGAAAAGACCGCCACTGGCAAATACGCCTTGGCTGGCAAAGAAACGTTCAATGTGGTCACCACTGTCAAACACAACCTTACCCTTGCTGTCTAGAATAGAAAATGATCGTGCCCCGTACGAGATGATCTGGTCGATATCCCCATCACCATCAGTATCACCGCTTATGCCTTTGCCAACAGTCAATGGATTGGGGGTGCTTAGACGACCTAGGACTGCATTGCCCTTAAGAAAAGCCGCGTTTGGGAAGACGGTTGCATCAAAGTTCACGCTGGAAAGGCTAACGGATTCACTGGGGTTCATGAAATCATTGCGGTCGTCGCCTTCGTTGGCAGTCATGTAGTAAGTTTTGCCTTTGCTTGTGAAGGAAGCAATGGCATCGGGCATGTACATACCAAATACCGGTAAGTCTGAACGAGGTGTATAGCTGTTCGCACCGGATGGGCTATCTCGATCACTGAAGTCGGTTAGCAAGCCTTGGAAACTCTTAAGGCCGAGCGGCACGATGTCGGTGAATTTTTTCTGTGTCAGGTTAAGAATAGCGACTGCATTAGCCTCTTGCAATACAACCATCGCGGTCTTGCCATCGGGGGCGACGGCAATGTATTCTGGCTCAAGGTCGAGGCTAGCCGATTTGCCTTCAAATATCCGAACGCCTTTTTCGCGAAGCTGAGTCTCGGTGCCGTCAAATGCCGTGAAGTCAATCGTGCTTACAGTGGCAGCCGCAGCACCTTTTGAAACGTCAATAATACTTACTGATCCTTTACCGTCTAACTGAGTGTTAACACCATCCCGCTCGCCCTCGTTGGCTATCAGTATGCTTTTGCCATTTGGGCTAAAGGTTAACATATCTGGTAGGGCACCCACTTCAAGGCTTTTTAATAAGTTACCACTGGTATCAAGAAGAAATACTCGGCCTGGCTCAGTTTTAACGTTGTTTGCAACAGCGACGGCAACGATGCCGTTTTTAACAGCGACGCTATTAACGTTGTTTCCAAAGGCGTTGAATAAAGCTGAAGTGAAATCGATGGTTGAACCAATAACGAGATTGGTTGGGTTTGCGGCGTTAACGATCTGAACGCCCTTGTCTGGCGTTGTAACAAAAAACTGCTTGCTTGTTGAATCGTAGGCAGAAATTTCAGCTCCCATAAGCTTAACGCTATCGAGATATGAAATCTTTAATGAACCGCTACCAATGAGTGAAAGTGCCATATATTAATATCCTAGATAATTTATCTTTAAATAATTAAATAGGTTTTTCATTACGATTGTGTGAAGGTTTCGTGACATTTACATGACAAGTGAGCATTGTATTTAGGCTTAAATTAGGCATAGGTGCTGCTGCCAGTTAATTGAGGCTTTATTAGAGTTGGGAATTAATTTGCTTTAATTAAACTCAACTAAATTTTTTTTTCGAAACGAACCCACTTATATCAATACCATCCAGAACCATGGCTTTAATCAATGTTTCGGTGCGCTGATGCTCTGGCAAATTGTCAAACCAAGTGAATAATACAAATTTATGAGTTTGAGTGAGAAAACTTGTTTCGGATAATACGAAACAACTTATTTAATTTTGAGTTTGTATGGATGAGATATTTGTGGCGTTGCGCGTTAAATTGATACTGAACCATTAGGAGAACGGCAGAATAAGGCGATTTAATAATCATATAAGTGTTACTGCGGTGACGGTGTGATTTGTTGAGTTGATAGATTTTTCTCAGCGTCAA